>JAJRVU010000080.1 GCA_024277145.1 Planctomycetota bacterium | reverse complement strand
TCATTCAATTGCCTGATCACTTTTCGTAACGGTGCTATGGGATTGATTTCAAGAGCAATAAAAGCCCGTATCTTCATGGATTGGTCCTAAGGAAAACCAATATTAAACCTTAATGGGAGTGGGTGTCTTTCCAAAGTTTTCTTAATTCATCAAATCCGGTGAGGTGAGTTTTAGTGCTGAAATCACCCGTCAGCTTGGAACCAAGAGAATCTTTTTTGTGCTTCTTGTGAGTTCGTTTTTTATTGCGAGATTGATTTTTAGAATTCTTCTGGCCGGAATCTGACTTTTTGTTTTCCGTTGGTTTTTTGGGGGATGTTTTCTTCTTTGTTTTGACAGGTTCTTTCAGGACAGCAGGATTCATCATCGATAAAGAAACTCTTTGTCGTTCTTTATTAATTTCCAGAACCCATACTTTTAGAACCGCTCCGACAGAGACAAGATCATGCGGATTTTTCACAAACCCGTTAGACATCTGGCTGATATGAACTAACCCGCTGTTCTTTAAACCAATGTCAACAAACGCCCCAAAGTCGACGACATTTAAAACAGTGCCGGTGAGCTCCATTCCCTGAGAAAGATCATCCAGTTTGAGAATTCCCTTTTTAAAAACAGGAGCATGCATCGACGAACGAGGATCCTGATCCGGGCGGGATAGTGAATCGATAATGTCTTTAAAAGTGAGAGTCCCAACTCCCAATTCTGTTGTCAGTTCTGAAACATTGACGGAATCGAGACTGTTCTTCAAAATATCTTTTCGAGATGAAGAATCGTCTGTGGAATTTAAATCGACTTCAAAACGGGAAAGAATTTTTCGCGCAGGTTCATAACTTTCCGGATGAATCCAGGTTTCATCAAGCGGATCTTCTCCTCCCCTGACTTTCAAAAATCCTGCAGCTTGTGTGAATGTTGTTTCCCCAATCCCTGCAACTTCTTTCAATTGCTCTCGGGTTTGAAATCGTCCATTTTTTTCCCGCCATTCAATGATTCGCCGGGCAATCAACTGGTTCAACCCGGAAACATGTTTAAGCAAAGAATGACTGGCTGTATTGAGATCAACCCCGACATAATTCACGCACGATTCAATCACATCTTCAAGTGACTCATTCAATTTTTTGGGATTAATGTCATGCTGATACATTCCCACGCCAATGTGTTGAGGGTCAATTTTCACAAGCTCGCTTAAGGGATCTTGTAATCGCCTTCCAATGGAAATTGTGCCCCTGACAGTTGCATCATAATCAGGAAATTCCTCTCGACCGACGGTGCTTGTGGAATAAATACTGGCCCCTGCTTCATTAACGATGATATATTTTAAATCACGGTCCTGTTCCGCAATCAGATCAGAAACAAGCTCTTCGGTTTCCCTGCAGGCAGTGCCATTCCCGATTGCAATGATTTCACATTGAAACTCGTTCAGGTTTTTTTCCAGTATCGATTTTGCAGCCAGTTTTTTTTCTGCAGACCCTGTCACAAATAAAAGGTCATTTTTGATACAGGTTCCTGATTCATCAATGACAGCTAACTTGCATCCTGTTCTTAAACCCGGGTCAATTGCTAATACGCGTTTATTTCTTAAAGGAGGCTGCAGGAGAAGATCCCTTAAATTGGTAGCGAAAACCTGAACCGCATGTTCTTCTGCATGCTCAGTTAATTCCCTGCGGATGTCTCTTTCCAACCCTGGCTGCACCAATCGGGTTAATGCATCCATAACACAAGTTTTTAGATAAGGAAGAAACCGATGTTCGTTCAGCTTGAAGTAATCAAGACACATCCGTTCATTGAGCTCTGAATCCCAATTGAACTTGATACGTAGTTTTTTTTCTTTATCACCCCGGTTGATGGCCAATATTCGATGGGCAGGTATCTTGTTGACTGCTTCGGTGTATTCAAAATAATCCTGAAATTCTTTTCCCGATTCCTTCCCTGTTTTTGTTGCCACTACTGAGAGTTTAATATTTTTCCAGGCGTGAGATCGAACCTGATCTTTCAGGTCTGCTTCATCACTAATTTTTTCTGCCAGAATATCTGATGCCCCCTGCAGGACCGAAGCCAAATCAGGCAATTCTTTTTCTGGATTAATATAACCCGTTGCAATTTCTTCAAGATTGTTTTGATCCTCACCCGGATTCCAGGCAATCTCAGAAAGTGGAGCCAGGCCTTTTTCCCTTGCGTTGTTTGCACGTGATGCACGTTTGGGGCGATAAGGCTGGTAGAGGTCTTCCAGTCGTTTTAAACTGTCCGCTGATTCAATCGCTTTTTTAAGAGCAGGTGTTAACTGATCTTGAGATTCAATAATTCGAAGAATTTTAGCTGCACGCTCTTTGATCAGTCTTTGTACTTTCACCTCTTGATGAATTAATCGAATTTGTTCTTCATCCAGATTACCGGTTCGTTCTTTACGATACCGGGTAATGAATGGAACGGTATTTCCTTCATCCAGAAGTGAAACCACATTCGTTATCTGCTCATTAGATAACTTTAATTCTTTTGCCAGAGTTGAATAGTCTACAGCTTCCATGAACACCAATACTCAAAAACGAATGGACGAACGAATTCCCACGAACGATTATGTTAACGGAAAACAAAAATGAAAGATACAGAAAGTTTAATATGTATCGTTGTTAAGGGAAATATATTTTGACACTTTTTCAGACTTCCAATCAAACTTTATGAGCCAGATAACCTGTAACGAAAAATAGATATTTCAATTGATACTTGTTCCTGAATCCAAATTTTTCAACGATGCCAAAACATCAATTAATGAAACTCAATTTGGGCGATAGAGACTATTAAGGCAGTTAATTATAAAAAAGAATTGTCTGAACCCTTGAAACAATCGCAGTTTATATAAATCATAAGCATAGCTATTTAATTAGACTTAATTAGACAAAACTTTTTAATACCTGAAGGTCAGGTTTATTTTTCAAACGCCTCTCCTGGCTTTCCAATAAGAATTTAATCATGAATATTCCAGATTTATTCCAGCTTGAAAATCGGGTTGCTGTTGTGACAGGTGCCCGTCGAGGACTTGGACAGGCAATTGCATGGGCGCTCGCGCAAGCAGGTGCTGATATTGTCAGTATCTCTCGTCAGGGTGATTCATCAGAAACTGCAGAGTTAGTCAAACAGGAAGGGAAAAAATTCCTGGATATTAAAATAGATCTGAGCAAGCCGGATCAAAGATCAGGAGTGATCGATCAAATTTGCAAAGAAATGGGATCAGTCGACATCCTTGTGAATAATGCAGGGAACAGCCACCGTTATCCCCCGGAAGAATATCCGCTGAAGTTATGGAATCAACTTATCGAAATTCACCTCGGTGCATCGTTTGATCTTTCTCAACAAGTTGCTCCGATCATGATAAAAAAAGGAAGAGGAAAAATTATTAACCTCGGTTCAGTCATGAGCTTCGAAGGAGGCAGTGACATTCCAGCTTATGCAGCTGCCAAGCATGGTATTGCAGGGCTCACAAAATCTCTCGCCAATGCATGGAGCAGCAAAGGAATCAACGTAAATTGTATTGCACCCGGCTATTTTGATACCGATATGCCCGGCGTACTAAGGCATGACCCGGAACGAGCAAAGCAGATTATGGATCGTATCCCCTGCGGGCGATGGGGACAGCCGGACGAAATTGGTGGGCTTGCCGTCTTCCTTGCTTCAAATGCATCCAATTATATGCACGGAAGCATTGTCAGTATTGATGGTGGTTGGCTGGCCAGATAATTACCAATATTATTTTTACTTTAAAGGAAATTTTTCAGGTCACAATTTAATCATTGCTGCGTGACTTTTCAGGGACTGAATTATGAAATTCTCAATTATTATTCCTACATTGGATGAAGAGGAATTGATTGAAGAATTGATCTTGAAAACCAGAAAACTGGGTAACTGTGAAATCATTATTGTCGATGGGGGTAGCGAAGACAAAACTCTTGAAAAAGCAACGCAGGCAGATCTGGTGATTCAATCGGATCCCGGACGAGCACTTCAGCAGAACAGAGGTGCCAGCCAAAGTCAGGGAGAGGTCCTTATATTCCTTCATGCAGACTGCTTTCTGGAACCGGGCACATTCGAAGCCATTGAAGAAACAATGCGAGATAAAAATGTGATTGCAGGTTGTTTTCATCAAAAAATTGAAGCGGATGGTCTTCGATATCGGTTTCTGGAATTCGGCAATGCTCTGCGTGTTCAACTGTTCAAATGGATGTACGGAGATCAGGCAATTTTTGTCAGGCGGGAAATTTTTGAAGAACTCGGGAGGTTCCCTGAAATCGGATTGATGGAAGACCTTTACCTGTCCAAAAAACTGAAAAAAAGAGGAAAGCTGAAAATTCTATCTCCCCCTGTTCATATTTCCGCCCGAAGATGGAAAAAGAATGGCGTGATTCGCCAAACATTCAAAAACTGGTCAATGGTTTTCCGAGTCCATTGCGGACAATCCCCCGACCAACTCTCCCGCTACTACCCGCATGTACGGTGAATGGGAATTTGTCAAAATAATTGTCAACTAAACTCGATAATTGCACCGTGATTGAGTGCAGAAACAATCTGGAATTGAATTTCATCCCAACGATTTTCATTTGAGCAGTCTGAAAGAATCTCTTCTGCCATTTTCTGGCTTGAACAAACGACAGCACAAGTTGGTCCCCAGGAAGACTGAGCAATTCCCTGTACTCCCTGTTCTCTTAAAAAATCGGCCCATTCAGAAATGATCGGGCAAGCAAATCGTCCCCCTTGAACAGATGAAAAAAAGTCTCCGACTTCACTGCCAAAGGAATAAAGGGATTGGCTGAAAAGATTAAAATCAGCAGAGACCAATGAGGGGAGTAAATCCATCAATGCAATCCTGCAAAGCCGATGACTGATCACCTCTGACATGGTATTGAGCTGTGAAAAAATCTCAGCTTCTTTTTTTCCGGAAATTCCTTTTTCTTTTTTTGATCGGGCAAGAACAAACCGCCAATCGTCCGGAAATTCATGACGAGCAACAAGAACCCCTAATGATGTCGCATCTTTTTTTCCGCCATCAACCAGGAACCCACCCTGCATAAAGCCATGAATTCCTAATGAAGACCGAGCACCACGCGAAACCCGTTCTGCCAATGTTTCTCGTGTTAATGGAGACGGTTCCTCGAATTGAAAAGCCAATGCCTGGCTGAGAGACATTCCCAATTGTGTCCCGGAACCAAACCCTTCGTGGGACGGAACCGATTTGTGAACCCGGATTGTTAAGAACTGATTAAATTTCTTCTGGTCCAGATGCTTGAGGTAATTCTCAACCATCAATTGAATTCTGCTTTGATACTCTTCAATTTCACATTGAACCGTAAGATTTTCCAGTAGTTCCTGCCTGGAAACTGGTTTTTGATTTCCGCTTGATTCAACTTCCAGTTGAAAACCGGGCTGATCAATCATGACCCCCACACCACCAAAATGGAAATTGGAATCAGGCTGATAAGAAAGCACACCAAAATGCAGCCGGGAACCTGTTTGAATTGTGACAGTTTTATTCATCCCGAACTTTCAATTTTAATTGCTCATTCACAAACTGAACCACTAGATCAAAAGCTTCTTTTTCCTGATCTCCTGCCGTCTTCTGGACCGGTTCTTTCAACTGTTCCAATTGATTTAAAATTTCATTTTCTGGAAGAATGTGAACACGGGAAGCAAGGATGGCTGCTTCAATCACTGAATGCTTAGCCCGATTAAATCCAAGAAAATCCCTGATCTTTCCTGAATGAACAACATTCGCTTTGATCTCAGTTCGTTCAGATTCATCATTAATGGAATCGACTTTAAATTCGTACCACCTGCAACAGTTGGTGAGTACATTTCCTTCGATTTTTTTTGCAGGAATGATCTCTGGATGAAAACCAGCTTCTTTTGTAATCAGCTTTGCGATGAGAAGTACGTCATCCGTAATATGAAAAACTCCGCTTCGAGTCCGTTTGAGATTCTGATATGTCGTTGATGTCTGGTATGGACGAAGGAGCAACTGCGTGATTGAGGTGTCAGTTATTGGCCCCATCGGCGCAATATGACAATCACCCTTTTCATCAATCGTCGTCACAACACCTTCAAGAATCATTTGATCCCAATTCCATGTATTAATTAATCGTATCTATAGTTACTAAGCGACTTTTTACTATAAACGATTAGAACACATAACTCAATTAATCGTCAACAATCACATGCGAGATGGGTGTAACAGGTACATAAACAAGATTCACCATTCCAAAAATAAAAGCAGCCACGTATTAAAGTGACTGCTTCCGATATCAATGGATATTGTTATGTTTGTATTGCAGAATTACCGCTGAAAGCCGATGTAGAAACTGAAGAGACGAGTATCATCTTCTTCATTTTTAGTGACAGGCCATGCAAAATCAAATGCAAGCGGAGCAGGTCCCATCGCGGGAACGGTAATCCGTAGACCCAACCCTGCTGTGATTCGGAATTCGTCAAACCCGACATCCTGTTCGACGGTTCCAAAATCTGTAAATGCAACGCCGTGGATTGTTTCATTCGCCATCATGGGAAGCATGTATTCAACACTTCCCAAAGCAAGCCATTCACCACCAACTTTTACGCCTGTTTCACGCGGTGTCACACCACGGAAAGCAAACCCTCGGAAGGTCTGGAAACCACCTGCATAGTATCGTTCAAAAATAGGAGTATCGCTACCTGTCCAGCCTGCTCGACCGGAGACCGTTAAGGTATGTCGCCCACCACCATCAGGTCTACTGTAGATGGTATAGTGTTGCTTGCCTTCGACTTCAACTTTGGAATAGGAATAATCACCTACGGCTTGTTCAAAAGCGAGTTCTACAAAATGACCTTCGGAGGGAAGGAAAGCGGAATCACGTGTATCATGAGAAATTGAAGGACGAACTGTTGAAAGAAAATTTGTTCCAACTGAATCAGCCAGAATCTGGGGAGTTGGAGTATCAGGATTCCTGAGTTCAACATTTTCCAGCCGAAGTGCAACTGCTGCGGAAATTTCATGGGTAAACTGATGACCAAGAGAAACACGCCCCCCTGTCCTCAGTTCATCCCAATCAGCATAAAAACGGGAGAAATGGAATCCACTTACGCCTAAACTGTAATTTGTTCCCAGAAAGTAGGGATCAGTCCAAGAAACCATATATCGGCTGACCTGATTTCCGGGAACAGCTTCAATTCGCAAGCTTTGACCACCGCCACGAAATGCGTTTCGATCGCCCCAACCCCTGGGCCAACGCATGATATCAAAATTCTGTTCTGATAAAACGATTGAACCGACAACACCTGCATCACTATTCACACCCACGCCGAACATCAATCGACCGGTTTGTGCTTCTGTTGCATAAACATCCAGATCAACTTCACCCGGAGGAGTTCGCACGGAACCGGCATAAGGATCACCAAATGGACTGTTATCATAGATTGGGTTTCCTGGTTCCCTGAAAGGACCATTAAAATTTTGTGCTCGAACTGTTTTGTCACCATTTGAATTTTCACCGTCGGACTTTTCATCATCCGAAATATCACCGTTAGAATTTTTATTTCCAACGGATTTAACGGTTTTCCTGACTCCTCGTGGTTTTTTGCGGTAGACATAAAAACTGTCAGGATAATCACTTACCAATTTTGGCAATTGAGGCTCATGAAAAAACATCATTGATGTTTCTTCTACTTCAGTTTCCGTATTTTCAAAATTCTGCGCTCGAATAACTTTCCTTTTTGGCCTTGAAGATCTTTTTGTTCTTCTTTGATTTTTAGGAATGGTCTGGTTTGACGCAAGTTTTGTATTCAAAGCATTAATCTTGCCATTAAGTAGTTGAATTCTCCTGCTCTTTGGTTGAGAGTAAGAAGAATGATCCGGCATTGATTTTTTGATTTTCAGTTTTTTCTTTGGTTGAGATTGGGAATTGCGGTATAGAATTTTATCGAGTTCGGAATTTGAAGAATTCAGTTGATTCAGTCGGTCAATATAGCTATCAATTTCTGAATTCTGTCCCCGTAAAGTCTGCTGGCGAGAATAGTCATCCTCAACAGGTTTAACATCAATTCGAACTGCTTTAGGTCCTGCTCTTTCAAAAAGCCCTGATCCCCCAATACGGCTCTTGCTGATCAGAATTTGTCTCGGATTAGCCAGATCGCCCGGCAGAATTCTCATTCGATCAACAATCGTTGTCAGTTTAGTATGAGGAAATTCACCTTGCAGATGAGGCGTAACTCTCCGAATACGATACACACGGTCTTCATTAATTTTATAAACCAGATCAATCTGGCCCGGTTCTTTTGCAAGGAAAACAGGGATGGCTTCAACAGTTGCATTGAGTCGACCAAGCTTTCCATACATCACCTTCATTTTACTCAGGTCTTTATTCATGTCACCTTCATTAAATAAATCACCCTCATTTAAATCAAAGTCTTTTTCCAATTCGCTTTTTGACAAAACGTTATTGCCATGAATTTTTCGTTTCCGAACTTTAAACCGCACTCCTTCATCAAGAATGAAAGTGATGTAAACACGATTTTCATTTTTGGAAAACCCGACTTTATGATCTATTTTAAGGTCAAAGAAACCCAGACTGTGATAATAATTTCGAAGAGCTTCGTAATCACTCTCTATACTTTTTGGTTCGTATTTTCCTCCGAAATACCAGAGAATTGCTTTTTTCGTAAGAATTTTTGTTCTCAGGATAGCATCACTGACAAATTTATTATTTTCAAATTTAATACTGGTCACCTTCATTTTGGGACCTTCATAAATCTGGAAAACAACGTCTCTGTCAGATGCCTTATTCCCTTTTACCAATTTGACTGTCGCTTTTGTGAAGCCTTTGTCTCGATAAAAACGTTGAATTTGTTTTGCTGCATCTCGATTAATGGCAGTATCAAACGGGCTTCCTTTTTTCAGGCCGGTTTCTGCCTGCAAACGCTTCAAGGTAACTTTTTTATAACCTTTGTATTCAATACTTTGAACAACTGGTCGTTCCAGAACCTGAAAGACAACAACAATTCCTTCATCGGTTTTCTGAAGTTTTGATTCAATCTGGTAAAACCAACGTGTTCGATACAACGTTCGAATATCATCCCGGATAATTCGCTGAAGACTATTACTTGTCATCTTGCGACCAATTGGTGTTCGCAGTTTGGCTATAATTATCCCTTCAGGAATTGTTATATTCCCTTCAATTTCAATCTTGATAACAGGGAGTTCATTGGAAACATCCTCGCCCGAATTGCTCAACAGAAGGTCTCTGACATGATTTTTTTTCGTTTTGCTAGTTTTTTTACTTGCCTGTGTATCACCACCATGCGCTAAAAGCGTGGAAGACCCCGGCGAAAACGGGACCATATTCAGATAGGAAAAACAGAATACAAACAAGGCCAGGAATTTAAGGAATAACCCCGCGTCCTGCCTCTGTTTTATCTTGTTAGAATTATTATTTTTCATGCCTGTACTCAAGCACTTTCTTTTATATATCAACCCGTAATTATTTTTTAATTTTGCTGAAAAACTGGCTTCACAACAAAAATCATATTTCGATTCAAACGCTGATTAATGAAATGTTTAAAAATTCATTTTCAATATTGATGAATTAATTTTGAAAGAGAATTCAAAAGGTATGTAAGCCTGAAAAGACTTAAAAAATCAGTATGAGAACCGAAAAAGTGAGGAGAGGTGTCTTTTAAAAAAT
>JAJRVU010000079.1 GCA_024277145.1 Planctomycetota bacterium | reverse complement strand
TTTTCAATGATTTCATCAAAGTTTTTAAACGTGCTTGGCTCTCCATCACCCGAAAAAGCAATGTCTTTCAAAACACGTAATTCTTCGGGCGTCTGTTTAAATTTGTCATCCTGAAAGAGCTCCTTGTTTGTGACCAGTTCAAGCATTTCTTCCAGTTCAGAGAGAAGCTGATCCATTTCAACGAATCGCGTTTCTGCTTCGCTTCGTCGATCAACCTGACAGTAAATGCAATCAAAGTTACAAACTTTATCAGGATTCAAATTAACGCCTATGGAAATTCCCTGACTCCTCCGGGAAATAACCGGATAGACAAACTTGTTCTTGTGAAAAGAGCGGGCGTGATCGGAATAAAGTTTGTTAATTTCTTCGGACATGATTTTTTATCAAAAATTTCAAACAGACATTGTCTAGAGCGAGTTTCATTTACGTGTAGCGGGTTAGAGCCTTTTAATAAAGTCTCCATGTATCCAGCGACGCTACAGTTAAGTGCAACTTGCACTAGCGGGAGCCAAAGTAAAACAGGACCAGACACAAAGAACCATTACGAACGTAAACGGGAAGTAATTCAGGCCGATTAAAGAGGTAACAACCTGCAGTAATTATTAAAACAATTAACACCACTGCTGCTTTGGTGTCTTCCCACCAGTGCAATGAATCTTTTTCTTTCCCTTTATAATACCAGTCCAGAATCGGTTTGACCAAAAATCCGATCAAATAGGCGAAAACTGTTCCTAAAACAGAAAGAGCTTCTGCATTAAAAAGTTGATTCTGCTTATACAGGTAGACCCCAAGAGCTACAAACGTCAGCAGGATAATTATTCGAATGCTGTGCCGGGGAAGAAAAAGCGGATTAGACTCTTTTTCGATGTGTCCTTCTTCTTCAAGTCGTTGAATGACTTCCGGGGCAAGCTGCATAAATCTTCGGGAAGTAAAGTAATGAGCCATCGCAATCATCAACGTTTCCGTCCAGAAGATTGGGACAGCATGACCCCGAACGGATTCCGTAACAACCACGGAAACAATAATTAAAGTAAGCAACGCCCGGACACTTCCCCTTGGAAGGCCGAGCGTTGTTCGAATTTTTGTTTCATCGGCTTTGTCAGACATTGACGATTTTCCGTCTTGATAACTGTCGAGCCAGATAATTGCCGAATTAGTGTGAATCTTACGTGGATCAAACTTCTTTAGAATCAATCCAACTCATCATTCCACGAAGTTCTTTACCAACCTGTTCAATCTGATGAGAGCGTTCTTTTCTACGAACAGCCTGGAACGTTGGAGTGTTGACTTTATTTTCAAGCAACCATTCTTTGGCGAAATGACCACCCTGGATTTCTTCCAGAATTTTCTTCATTTCCAGTTTGGTTTCTGCTGTAACAATTCGAGGTCCTCTTGTGTAGTCACCAAATTCTGCGGTATTGGAAACACTGTAACGCATGTAATTGAGTCCCCCTTCGTAGAAAAGGTCAACAATCAATTTCAGTTCGTGCATACATTCAAAGTAGGCCATTTCAGGTTGATACCCTGCTTCGACAAGAACTTCAAAAGCAGTTTTAACAAGTGCACTCACGCCACCGCAAAGAACAACCTGCTCACCGAAAAGATCGGTTTCTGTTTCTTCCGCAAATGATGTTTCAATCACACCACCGCGAGTTCCACCAATCCCTTTTGCATAAGCGAGAGCCAGTTTTCGGGAATCTTCAGAAGTACCATCTCCCATTGCAATCAATGAAGGAACGCCGCCACCTTTGACATATTCACTTCTGACAAGATGTCCCGGACCTTTAGGAGCAACTAACGCAGTATCAACACCTTCTGCAGGAATCACCTGACCAAAATGAATATTAAATCCATGAGAGCACATTAAAAGATTGCCCGGTTCCATATTGGGTTTGATGTCACTTTTGTACAAATCTCCCTGCACTTCATCAGGAAGAAGAATATTAACTAAATCTCCTGCTTTGGAAGCTTCTGCAATAGGAAGAGGATCAAAACCATGACTGACAGCCAGATCGTAATTAGCGCTTCCTTTTCGTTGACCAACAATCACATTGCAACCACTGTCTTTCAGGTTTTGTGCCTGGGCATGCCCCTGGCTACCATAACCTAAAATTGCAATTGTTTTATCTTTCAACAAAGAAAGATCCGCATCATCTTCATAATAAACTTTGGCTGACATTTGTTCTTTACCTGCTTATAAATCGAGTTTAAAAAATATTTAATTAACGGTTATTTTTTTTCAAAATAGTAACCGGGACAAATTTGTTTATGATCAGTTTAACTTTTACTGTTGCGTGCCATTTTATTTTTCTTCACGCTGTTGTTTTTTTGCGAACTGTTTTTTTTGTGTGGGCTTCCTCAATTGATTCCTGAGGAGAAGAAAGATCTGCCATCAAGACGTGATCTCTCAGCATGGCAATTCGTCCCGTTCGAACCATTTCAAGAATTCCGAAAGGACGAATGATATCGACAAAAGCGTCAATCTTATTTTCTTTTCCTGCAATTTCAACCATAACATGATCAGGGCTGACATCCACGATACTTCCACGGAAAATATCGACGAGCCCGTGAATTTCACTTCGTTTGCCACCTTCAGTACTGATTTTAATCAGCATGAGGTCACGTTCGACAAAATCTTTTCCTTGAAAATCGAGAACTCTCACCACGGTCACAATTTTCTCAAGCTGCTTACGAACCTGATCCAGAACCCGGGCATCACCATTCACAACAAATGTCATCCTGGAAAATTCGGGATTATCAGTTGCACCGACAGCCAGACTTTCAATATTGAAAGCTCGCGATCCCAACATTCCTGAAATGTGAGATAATACTCCTGGCTGATTCATTACCAAAGCCGAGAGAATGTGTTTCATGGGATTATCCTGTCGTAGTCGTAAAAGGAAGTCGAAATAATTATTTTGTTCTGTAAGTTATTTTTCACTGTTTCCATCTATATTTTCACTGGTTTCATCCAGGTGAAACATGAAAATGAGCCAATGATCGCAGTAAGTAAGGTTATCTTATGAAGAGGATCCTACTAATAACCTGCTTTTATTAATGACCGACAGTCATTTCTGGAATCAGGTTCAAGTTATAAATCCGTTCTGGACTTTCCATTTTAAAAGAAAGTCTTTTTATTCAGTCCGTTCCGTCTCATTTTCCGGAAAACAGGCCTTTCAACCTTAAATCCGGGCAGACAGCTTTGGAACGAATTCCTTCACAGCCCACAAGTTCTGTTCGAATTTTATAGTCTATAGCTGAGAATGAGGATTCACAACTGGCAGTCCTGAATAGTCATAAAAATAATTGGTTTCACCTTGTTAAAACCCGCAGCCTTTGACACTTTTTCGCGACTATGGTGTAATAAGGGCTACTTCAGCAGGATTAACCCTGCATAAAACAGTATTCATAAGTTCACAATGACGTTTATGCAGTATAAATATTTACAGATACCGATTGAACCTGAATTCAATTTGAACGGACACAATACAAGGCTTGAATCATGCCCAGAAAATGGAAATTTCACCCTCACGACGAATCACTGGTCAAACAGCTTTGTCATCAATTAAGCGTTTCTCCCCTGACTGCTCAGGTTCTTATCGCCCGTGGTTATCTGGATAAGGAAGCTGCGCTCAATTTTCTTAATCCCAGCCTGATGGATTTGCATGATCCTGAATTACTTCCCGGAATACCAGCAGGTGCCTGCAGGATAGTTGCAGCGATAGAAGCGGGTCGACAAATTACCATTTATGGCGATTACGATGTCGACGGAATGACAGCAACAAGTATTTTATGGAGATGCATGAAATTGGCGGGAGCCAATGTTTTGTATTACATTCCTTCAAGGCAGGATGAAGGGTATGGCTTGAATTGTGAAGCGATCAAAGAGTTCCACAAGCAGGATCCCAACCAGTTAATTATCACAGTTGATTGTGGCATCACCAGTGTGGAAGAGGCAAAACTTGCCAAAGAGCTGGGACTGGAACTGATTATCACGGACCACCATCAGATGGCAGAAAGCCTTCCCGATGCAGCTTGCCTGATTCATCCCCGTTTGCCCGAATCCGAATATCCGTTTGGGGAATTATGTGGTGCAGGTGTTGCCTTAAAACTTGCCTGGGCCATCAGCACACGATTGGGGGATGGAACAAAAGCTTCTCCCATCATGAAAAAATTCCTCTTAAGTTCAGTGGGACTGGCTGCTCTTGGAACCGTTGCAGACGTTGTTCCCTTACTCGATGAAAACCGGGTGATTGTTCGGTATGGATTGATCAGCCTGATTGAAAATGGATCTCCCGGAATTAAAGCACTTTTAAAAGTTGCTGAAATTGATGGTAAAAAACGACTTGAATCTGACGATATCGGATTTGCAATTGCACCAAGGTTAAATGCAGCGGGTCGATTGGGACAGGCTCGATTGGCAGTCGAATTGTTGACAACCGATCAGGAAGACCGCGCAGAACAACTGGCAAAATACCTTGACCAACTGAATAAAAACCGTCGAACGGTTGAAAGACGAATTTTCAAACAAGCCAAAGAAATGGTGGAAGCGAATCAGGAATGGATGGACGGAGGGGCTTTGGTTCTGTCTCACCATGATTGGAACCCCGGCATTATCGGAATTGTTGCAAGCAGAATTGCAGAACAATTTGAAAAACCAACGATTATGATTTCGGTCAATCAGGAAACGAGAATTGGCCAGGGTTCTGGCCGGACTTTTGCAAACTTTGATTTGCATTCCGGGTTATGACATTGCAGCGAATTGCTGTTGACTCATGGTGGGCACAAAGCTGCTGCCGGATTGAAATTAAATATTGATAATCTCGATTCCTTTCGGGAACAATTCAATAAACATGTCTCAGAAAATCATACCGTGACGGATAAAGACCTGGAGCTCGCCATTGATGCAGAAGTCAGGCTGCAGGACGTGACAAGAAAGGCAGTTCTTGAATTGTCTCAATTAGGACCGTTCGGGCAAAGTAACCCCAATCCAGTATTTTCCGCAGCGAGAATTGATCTTTCTGAACCTCCCAAAACGATGGGAGAAGGGAACAGGCATTTATCTATCAGAGTGAAACAATATGGCGGGTCTGCATTACGTGCGATTGCATTTGGAAAAGGAGAATGGGCGGAAGAACTGAAAAAAGCAAACCCCCCGTTCATGATCAGTTTTGCTCCCAACATAAATCGTTTCAGGGGAAGAGAAAGTGTGGAACTCAGACTCATTGACTGGCGGATTGAAGAGAAAAGTAAACTTTAGCTCAAAATTCTATTTTTGTAGTGCTCTTTCGAGCTTTAAATGTCCGGTGGCAATTTCCAGATGGCACGCTCGTTGGCGTGCAGATCAATATAGGCTAAGGGACATTTACCGGTAGTCAAAGTAGTAGGGTCTGCTATACAGACCCTACACTTGCCGATTTTAATTCGGTTGCACATTGAAAATAAATTCAGCAGGGCTTAATGTGAATGTCAATGAACTGATTGAAGAACTCAGAAATTCGGGGATTCATCAGGAATCTGTCCTGCAGGCTATTCAGGATATTCCTCGTGAATTGTTCATTGAGAAAGAGCTTGAAGACTTGGCCTACGAAAATCGGGCACTCCCTATTGAAAGTCAACAAACAATCAGCCAACCCTATATTGTTGCGTTGATGACACAGACTCTTAATCTCAAGGGGACAGAGAAAATTCTGGAAATTGGAACAGGCAGTGGATACCAGACAGCCATCCTTTCAAAGTTATGTCGAACAGTGGTCACCATTGAGAGAATTCCCCAATTGCTTTCGACTGCGAAAAATAATTTGGAATCACTTCGTTTTTCCAATATAATTTATGTCTCTGGTGATGGAACGCTCGGATATGAAAAGGAAGCCCCTTATGATGGAATTATTGTGACGGCAGCAACCCCAACGGTTCCTGATTCTTTTTTGAGCCAGTTAAAAGAGAATGGAAGACTGGTAATTCCCGTAGGAACACGAAAAAATCAGAGTTTGGAACTCTGGATAAAACGGGATGGAGAATTTCGTGTCACTGAATTGTGCCCTTGCAGATTTGTACCGCTTATCGGCCAGCAAGGTTGGAACGATCTCAACCAAGACGTTTAAATAAAGAAACATTTTCCTCCAATGACGGAAATAATTGTCTATTATTCACTGGTGATCCTTTTGATCATTCTCAATGGAATCTCCTGGACATCAACCCTTTTCATGTTTCCGGGAAATTGGGGAATCACCGCTTTTTCAAGCCTGTTTTATTTTTATTATTCAGAAAACTTAAACAGGAATTTGCACACCGAAACGATTGTGACTCTTGTTGCATTGGCGATTGCTGGAGAGCTGATTGAATTGTTGGCAGGAGCATGGGGCGCAGGCAAGCAAGGAGCAAGCCGACGTGCCATGATGCTAGCTGTTGCGGGAACGATGGTTGGCAGCATCTTTGGAACCGCTGCAGGAATTCCTGTTCCGATCATTGGTCCTATTATTGGCGCTTTGGGTGGCGGCGTTCTGGGTGCCTTTGCTGGTGCCTATTTAGGCGAAAGCTGGAAAGGTCGCGATGAAGCACAACGGATTTCAGTAGGAAAAGGAGCCATGATTGGAAGGTTGATCGGAACTTTTGGGAAACTGATCGTCGGGGCAATCATGTTTGTTCTCGTTCCGTGTGATCTGTTCTTCTTCTGAAATGAAAATTTATTCTGCTACTTTGCTTTAGAAAATGTTGACTAAAATCAACACGTCCTCAATTCAGTCATATCTACCAACTTTTTATTAGAATATTTTCTGAATATTTTCGTTGTGAAAGCGAATGAAGAAGTATCCCGTTACGAGATGACATATTTTTTTTAATATTCTCGATTAATTTCTGTAAACTGGTCAATTGCCAGCTAGAATCAAAGATGTCTGTACATCAGCTATCAAGTCATGATTGTGTTACTCGTAACTCATTAATAGTTAATTAGTTAGATCTTACCTTCATGGCGACAATAATGAACGATTGCTCACGCTTGGGCTTTCTGATATCGGTATCGGGAAGATACTGGGTGAAATCAGATAAGATTGAGAAACATGATTGAAACTGAGATAATGCCAGAACAGTAAGATAGTTATTGAGTTAGTTGTTATAGCAAACAATGCTCTGAAGTTAATAAAATACCAGTTTCTTTTCGATACAAAATTCTACAAAAAAGAAAATTCAAAGGTTTACGAAATCCACTATGGCCATCACTGAATCAAATTCATCCCGATCAGACACAATTATGGAACGGTTGGCAACCTGGCTTGTTCCGGTTGTGCTTTTAAGTATTGCCTATGGCGGGTTCAAAATACTTGGAGTCAAAGAAAAAGTCTCCAAAGTTGAACCTGAAAAAGAGGTTGCTCCTCTCGTAGACGTTGTTCCGGTGAAAGACCACGCATCCTCTCTTGATATTACGCTGGAAGGAAAAGTTGTTCCCCATCAGGAAATGATTCTCTCTTCACAGGTTTCCGGAGTTATCAAAGTCAAAAACGATATCTGCAGGCCGGGGCGATTCGTGAAGGAAAACATGGTTCTCCTGGAAATTGATCCTGAAGATTATGAACTGGAATTACAAAGTGCAGAGCAGGATCTCACCCAGGCTGGAAACAGCATTACAGAAAACCAACTTGAAATTAAAAACACGGAAGAATTAATTTCGCTGGCCACTGAAGATTTGCAATTACGAATTAAATCTTTTAAACGAATGGAATCTCTTTCCGGCAGGAAAGCCATTTCAGATTCAGAAATGGATAATGAAAAAAGATCTGTCCTCAATTCAAAAAATTCTCTGCAGACATTAAAAAACCAAATCGGCCTGTTAAAGGTTAAGAGTCTGAAATTAACCCAGTCTGAAAAAATTGCGAAAACACAGTTAAGGAAGGCAAAATTAAATCTGAGTCGAACAAAAATCAAAGCATCCGTCAGTGGCGTGATTGTCTCAACAAAAATCGAAAAAGACAGTCTGGTTCAACCCGGTATGGAATTATTAAGAATTGAAGACACCTCAGCGGTTGAAATTCACACACAATTACAAATGAAGGAATTGTACTGGATTTGGCAGCAAGCTTCAGAAACGAAGAATAAAACACTTTCCCGTGATTATGAAATCCCCAAATCACCCGCTACCGTTTCTTATACACTTGCAGGAAATACATTCCAGTGGAAAGGTCGACTGGAAAGATTTGAAGGGATCGGGCTAGATGAAAAAACCAGAACCATCCCCTGCAGAATTATCGTCGAAAACCCAAGAGAAGTGACGATCCTCAATCAGGATGGTGACAAGAAAAATAAAATTACGGGACCACCCGCCCTCCTGAGAGGAATGTATGTCGATATTACCATTCACGTTAAACCGGAGACGCCGCTTTTATCTTTACCCGAAAATGCAATTCAACCGGGTAATAAAGTCTGGCTGGTGAATAACAACAAATTGGAAATTATTCCTATCCAGATTGCGGAATGGAACAATAAACAGGCAATCCTGAATGGTTTAAATACAAAACTGAAAGTGGGAGATCAGGTGATCACTTCTCCCATCCCTGCTTTTGAACCGGGAATGAAGGTTAAAGTTAATCAAGAATAAGATAAATATACAATTAATTTATTATAAAACGATCAATTATAAAAAAGACAACTGAGAAAATTTCCTAATTCATGAAATCATTAATCCAGTGGGCAGTTAATAATTCCCCCGCCATGAATACTTTGATGGTGACCATCCTTATTGTAGGAGCGGTTAGCATGATGAGTATGCGCCGGGAGGTCTTTCCTGAATTTGAACTGGAAGTCATCCTGGTAACAGTCCCTTATCCCGGAGCGACACCTGAGGAAGTGGAAACTGGAATTTGCCAGAAAATTGAAGAAGCAATCCGATCAATTGAAGGGGTTAAAACACAAACATCGTTCGCCAATGAAGGTGTCGGTTTTGTGGTTATGGAGATGAACCCCAATACTGATATTGATAAATCGCTTGCTGAAATCCGCTCACAAATTGATCAAATCCCCAGTCTTCCGGAACTCTCAGAAAGACCGGAAGTCAGACAGTTTGTTTTCAGGCAAACTGCTATTCGTGTCGGAATAGTGGGACCAAATAAAACAGATATCAAGAGCAAACTTAAGCTAAGAGAAATGGCTGAAGTCATTCGTCGGGAAATCCTCAAGCTGCCTGAAATCTCACAAGCTAAAATTATTGATTCGCCGGAATACCAGATTGATATCGAAATTTCTGAGAAAACACTCCATAAATATGGTTTAACTCTCAATGCGGTTAAGGAAATTGTTCGTCAGCAGAATATTGAAGTTCCAGCGGGCAGCATGAAGACGAATTCCCAGGAAGTTCTTCTCAGGGGGAAAAACAAATCCCGGATCGGATCCGAAATTGGAGAAATACCGATTATTTCAGATTCAAACGGTGTCGCCCTGACAATTAACGATCTCGGAAAAGTTCGTGATGAATTCACAGATACACCAGCAATGACCCTGATCAATGGTCGTCCCGGGCTTTCCATTTCAATTGACCGAACTTCTTCAGAAGATGTCATTAGAATCACCAACGAGGTGAAAGAATATGTCAGCAAAAAAAACAGTGAACTTCCACCCGGCTATGAAATTGTCTCGTGGCGAGACCGTTCGACTGACGTGCGAGACCGAATGGAACTGCTGTCACGAAACGGAATTCAGGGATTGATACTTGTCTTTCTGGTCCTTGCAATCTTTCTCGAAATTCGACTTGCTTTCTGGGTTGCTTTGGGAATTCCGATTTCCATTTTGGGAAGTTGTGTTGTATTGCTGATGACGGGCCAAACTCTCAACATGCTATCCTTGTTCTCATTTTTGATGGCACTTGGAATCGTTGTGGATGATGCGATTGTGATCGGCGAAAACATTTATGCCCATCGACAAACTGAGAAATCCTATATTAAAGCTGCAATCAGAGGAACGGTGGAAGTTCTTCCCGCGGTGACCTCATCTGTGGCAACAACAATCATTGCATTCATGCCTTTGTTATATGTTTCCGGCGTGATGGGAAAATTCATTGCAATTTTACCCTTTGCAGTCATTTCCATGCTGATTATTTCTTTAGTGGAAAGCATGATTATTCTTCCCTGTCATCTGGCTCATTCAAGAAAATCAGAAGATCAACAAGAATCATTCTATTCCCGCATGCACAATCAGGTTAAGAATTGGCCTCAACCTGTTTATTGGTCAGTGGGTATTTTACTGTGCAGCTTTGCGAAGATTTTTTCGATATTTATCTACCCCTTCCATCTGCTGAGATTACTTTTTAACCGCATCAATATTGTTGCTGATAAATTCCTGACCTATGTCATTGACAGGCTTTATAGTCCGTCATTGAGAATCGCTATCAAATATCCGGTTTCGATTGTTAGTTTTGCTGTTGCATTATTGATTCTAGCTGCTGGTGTTTATCGCGCTGGAATTACCCCCTGGAATATCTTCCCGGAAATGGATAGCAATATTTCAGAAGCGATTGTGATTTACCCGAATGGAACGCCTAGCTCTCTCCCTGAAAAAACGAGCGTAAAAATTGAAAAAGCGATACGAAGTATTGATAAAGAATACAAAGATAAACATGGAAAACCCTTGATTAAGTTAATCAGGAGAACCGTTGGTTTTGCTTCTGCGACAGGCGATTTTGGTGATGAAGGAAGTGCATCTGGAAGCCACGTTTGTGGTGTCTTTATTGAACTTGTCCCTTCAGGAGAACGAGAAGTCACAAGTAAAGATGTCGTTAGTGAATGGCGAAAACGATCGGGCAAGTTTCCCGGAACTCATTACCTTAAATTTCGAACACCAAGTATGGGACCCGATGGACCATCTATTGAATTCAAATTGCTTGCAGACCGAACTGACTGGGATGAATTGTTGAAATCTGTTGAAGAAGTTAAAAGCCATCTGGGTGAATACCCCGGCGTTTTTGATATCACAGATGACTCCAGCCCGGGCAAGTGGGAATACCAATTTAAAATAAAAGAAAAGGCCCGATCACTCGGCATTCCATTAGAAAGGTTAGCTTCAACACTTCGATCTGCATATTATGGTGCGGAAGTGATGAGACTTCAGAGGGGTCGTCATGAAGTCAAGTTAATGGTTCGCTACCCTCGTGAAGAAAGAAGATCGCTTGCGCAGCTTGATGATTTAAGAATTATGGCTGATGATGGAAAAGAATACCGTCTTGATGAACTTGCAGAAATCAATGTGCAACGGGGAGCCGGTTCAATCGACCGAATCAATCAGCTCAGGTCAATTACAATTTCAGCAGATCTGGATGAGAAAAAAGCCAACTCAGGGGAAATCACAGCAGATCTGATTAAAAGTTATCTACCGGAACTGTTTAAGAAATATCCCCATATCAGTGTTCATTGGGAAGGTGAGAAAAAAGATACTGAGGAATCTGTCCAAAGTATGCAACGTGGTTTCCTTGTTGCCATGTTCGCCATGTTTGTTCTTTTAACAGTTCAATTTCGATCTTATTTCCAACCGCTGATTATTCTTTTAATTATTCCTTTTGGAGCCATCGGAGCGATAGCAGGACATGCACTGCTCGGAATGCCTATTTCTCTTTTCAGCTTGTTTGGATTAATTGCACTCACGGGAGTGGTTGTCAACGATTCCATTGTCCTGGTCGATTTTATCAACCGGAAAATTGATGCAGGGACTTCTGTGAAAGAGGCGATTTTGCAAGCTGGAGCGCGACGGTTTCGCCCGGTTGTCCTGACATCAATTACGACAGTGGCAGGACTGACGCCAATGTTGTTTGAAAAGTCACTGCAGGCGCAGATTTTAATTCCGATGGCAACAAGCATGGTCTTCGGATTAATATTGGCAACCATCCTTGTCCTGTTTTTGGTTCCTGGATTTTACATGGTTTATGCAATTCTGACAGGAAGAGGAAAACGAGTCGCAATAGAAGGTGTTGCTTCAGACCCTTCCATATTCTCTGATGATGAAGATACAAGCTTGGATGAAATTGATGATTCCTCAAAAAGTGAATCCGATTACAGTTACCGTTCTTCACATTAGTTCAATCGAGCACAACTGTTTTTGAATATCGCAAGTAGTGCTCTTTCGAGCTTTACATATCCGGTGTCAATTTCCAAATAGCACGCTCGTTGGCGTGCAACTTAATTTGGGCTAAGTGAGGTTTACCAGAAGTTGGACTAGTAGGGTCTGCTGTGCAGACCGAAATCGAAGTGTTTTATCATGATCCATGGTCTGCACAGCAGACCCTACAAAATTAGTTTTGGTAACATAAATTTCAAGCAGACTCTACGAAAAAAAAGCCAGTCTGAGGAACCCAGACCGGCCTTAAGGAATATCGAAACTCACTTCATATTCACTGTAAAATCAAATTCATTTCCGAGGTTAGAGAGAGGTCTTGGACAGTCAAACCAGATTTCACAGTTCCTTCAAAGATAAGCTACGATTTAATCATCATAATCAACTTCAATTATTCCCTTACGTTTTGAAGATTTGATTTCAATAGTATACTTGCCATAATCGTATTTTACTTTTCTGCCATGTCTGGTGACTTTTATTTTTGGACAACCGCATGGTGGAACACAAATTTTAACCAGAACACATTTAGGTCCGCAGCAGGAACAGCGGTTGTCACAGGCACAGGGATCAAGAATCGAGATGATTTTAGTCACCGCACAGGGATGAATGTTATGCCTGTCTTCTACTTCGACGCACTTGAAGAGGTTACAGTCACCATCACAACCTTGGCCACATCCACAACTGTCAGAAACAGCCATAGGTGCCATTCCGGGGGACATATCATGAACAGAAGGTAATGGTTCCGATGCGGGAGCAGGAGCCGGGGCAGCTGGTGCCGTCTGACTGATCAACCTCATTGGTCCGAGCAGCCGAGGTCGATACTTACTTGTCTTTTTGCCTGCTTCTGCAAAACTTGTCGAAACAAGAAACGCAGCCAGCATAAATAATACTGATTTCTTCATTGAAATTCTCCTTCGCCTGATACTGGGGCATCATCTGATACAAAGGCATCAATTGATCTCCCCTTTTACAGTCAGGCAATTAGTAAAACGATTAATTTTTACTCCATTAAAAAAATGGAGAACCTAACAATACTGATTTTTAATTATGAACAGGTCAATTCCTGATCATCTTTTCTGCTTACAACTCAAGCATACAGCATGGTTGACTTCGTGCAGCAAATGATTGAGGATTTTTTAAAATTACCCTGTCAATTTGAACCGTTTGTCCCCCCTGTATTTGTTGGGAAAAGATTGCGGTGATACAACACAACGTCAAATAATACGCATTCCCCCTGAATTAACAATCCGTTTTTTTATTATTTTTAATAATTCCTGAAAGAGACTCTACAAGGCACAAATTTTTGAATTTGTATGGATCTAAACTGGTCCAAAATGCACATAAATAACTGTTTTGGGAATTTCGTTGATATTCTTTTCATGAATGTCTATTCTCGGAGGGAGGACCGGGCACGGTCAATTGGAATCTCTGTCCGAATTCTGTATTTCTACAAGACTTAGTATTTCTCTAACACTTAATAGTAAAACGACTATTACCGAATCATAAATTCATGCCTGTATAATGGAAGCATACCCTTTTGAAGCCTTACATTACGCTCTTTATATTTCAAGTTATTTTAATAACTGGTTGTGGATCAGGAGAGAATCACAATTCAGAAAGTCAAAGCAATTCTTCCGGTGATTTATCTGTCACCATTAAAGTTGAAAACAACTCACTTAAAGAGAATGCAGTTAAAAAAGAACAATCTGCATCGCTCGGCCAAAAAGAACAGAAAAACCCTTCTGGAAAAACAGAAAGCGTTGTTATTCCGGAAGAAGTTCCCAGTTCTGCCTCTTCAATACCTGTCGAGAATATCTCTCAGGCAACGCATATTGATAAAAAGAATCGAATCTGGATTGAAAATGTTCCCTATGACGTTTGGTTTAAGAACCCATTAGAAGTTTTAGGAGATCCGACACTTCTCAGCCTGAGTCAAAGCAACCTGAATCAAAGCAACCTGAATCAAAGCAACCTGGATCAAAACAGTAAGAAGTCACTAGCGATCAATATTAAGAATAATACTTCCCCCAAAATACCCAATTCGCAAAACAACGATAACGTCTCTTCAGAAATACAAGATCCCCTTTGGGAAAAGTTAATTACAGCAGAATTAATTAAGGATGAAATTAACAGTATCCGAAACCGCTTGAATGGAAGTTTTCGATCAGTTGCTCAATTTAATAAATCGTTGGAACAAATTGAACTGGATTGCACTATGCTCGCAAGCCTCGGCTTTCTTGTGGAAACACAAAACCTGGGTGTCAGCTGGCAGAAATCTGCATGGGATGTGGTTCATCTCTCCACAAATATTCGTGAAAGTTCATCTTCCCGGGGTCGAAAGAATTTCAAAACCGGAAAATCTTTTTTTGATCGACTGTCAACTTTATTAGAAGGAAACCAATCGGTTCAGAATGATTCTCCTCAACAAGTCAACGATCTTTCTGAAATTGCAGAGAGATCTTCCATCATGGAACGAATGGAACAGATTAGTGACATGCTGACTTCTGAAATTAATTCCGAAAAGAAGTTTGAAGCCAATCAAAAAAAACTGATTCGTGAAAGCTCTCTTTTAGCAATTCTCGCACAAACGATTCTCAATGGCAGCTACGAATCTTCAGAGGAAGAAAAATACAAAGATGCCGGTTCCAATATGTTTAAAGAAGCGTTGGAATTATCGAATTCCGCGATCGATAATGACTACTCCCGTTGGACTGAATTGACAAATAGCATTCGAAAAAGATGTGATCAATGCCATGCTGAATACAGGCTCTGAATTGATTTATCCTCATGACTGCTAACCAAAAACAAGCCAGGCTGAATCTGTAATTAATTGAATTCTACCTGTAATTACTATACCATTCCTGATAAAAGTCAATTAGGATAACCATTATCAGGAAGTTCTTGTTTATCTCCCCATTTTCAAAGGATTGAGCGTCCCATCCCATGATCAATTTTAAATGCCTGAGATTATCTTATTTTTTTTGCACGATTGCATTCATTGCATCTTTATTTTCATTTATTGCGCAATCTTCAGCGGATGTTATCCAGCTTAAATCAGGACATCAGGTCAAAGGTGATGTTCTTGTGGAAAGAGATGGAATTCTGATGGTGGATATTGGAGTGGATGTTCTGAGGATTCCAGTCAGCCAGATCAAATCCAGAACCAAAGATGAAAAATCTTCCAAGAATTCTGTACCGTTGAAAATTGTTCGGAACAAAATATATTCAACAGCCAGTTTTCCACGCCGAAACATCAAGGACCTGACAACAAAACTGAGTGAATGTGTTGTTCTGGTTGAAACTCCCAGCGGGTTAGGTTCCGGGTTTGTTATCAGTGAGCAAGGGCATTGCATTACAAATTATCATGTAGTTGAACGAGAGACTCGGCTTGCAGTAACTATCTTCCGCAAAAACAGTTCTGGAGGATTCACCAAACAACGTATTAAGAACATTAAAATCGTCGCCTTGAATCCATTCTTTGATCTTGCCTTGCTTCAAATTCCTAAACAGAAGGGATACCGTTTTAAAACAGCTTCCATTTCTGAAAAAGAAAACTACGAAGAAGGGTCAGAAGTTTTTGCCATTGGAAACCCTCTTGGTTTGGAACGGTCAGTCTCGCGTGGGATTATTGGCAATAAAAACCGGAATTTCCAGGGCCTTGTTTATATACAGACAACAACTCAGATTAATCCCGGTAACAGTGGTGGCCCGTTATTTAATTTTAATGGGGAAGTCATTGGAGTCACTAACATGAAACTAGTTTTTGCAGAAGGTCTTGGTTTTGCAATCCCTGCTGCTTATTTAAAACATTTTCTTAATAATTACGAAGCATTTGCTTTCGATGAAAAAAATCCGAATACCGGGTTCCGTTATATTGATGCACCAAAGCGAAAGAACTTTAACAAACGAGAGCGTTCAAAAAAATAATTCATCTTTAACAACGGAATCAACTTGTCCAGAGTCTTTATCTCAATTGTCTGATGCCTGAACTGGCTCAGAATTGTCCATACACTAACGGAGAACTTTTAGTTATGTTTCCAGGAAAACGTCTTTCAACTCTCTTAATTGCCACACTGGCAGCAACACTTTTTCTAAGTTCTCTCACGCTTCAGGCTGCTGATAAAGTCCAGGGAGTTCGCAGGCTTCCACCTAAGGTTTACGCCCTGCTGACAATTCCTGATGTTAAAAACATGAAAGAACGAAGCAAGAAATCACCCATGCTCAAGCTGTGGAATGATCCGGAATTAGCAGAATTTAAAGATCAGATCATGTCCGAAGTGATGAATATTTCTGACAAGATTAATGAACATATTGGAATTGGGATAAAAGAAATTCTCAAAATTCCTCAGGGAGAAATTTCGATTGCCTTTATTGAGGATAGTGAAGGGCAATTGGCTGGTGTCAGCATGATAGATTATGGTGATCAGGAAGACAATCTCTTTACTCTTCTTGACGCCCTGAAACTTGGAATGGATGCTCTCAACGCGGAACAGTCTTCCAATGAAATTGAAGGAACGGAAGTGACAGACTTCAAAATCCCTTCTAAAGATGAAGAAGAAGAAGAAGAAGAAGAAGAAGAAGAAGAAGAAGAAGAGGAATCAGCCGGAAAGGAAAAACACCTTTATTATTTCACTAAAGATACTTTTTTCGTGATCTCCAATAAAGAATCTGCAATTAAGGATGTCCTTGCAAGGTGGGATGGCACTCATGAAGAAACTTTTGCTAATAACGAAAATTACAAATATATCGTTCAACGAACCGCTGAGAAAGATAACACACCATCAATTGTCTGGTATATGAATCCGATTAACCTTACCCAAAAAATGATTCAAAAATATGGACAAGGAAATTTCCAGGCTCAGATGGCACTTGGGTTTTTCCCTAGCCTCGGATTGAATAAATTAAGAGCAGTCGGTGGATCCCTTTTTGAATCGACAGAAGATTTTGAAAACATCTCTCGTACTGTCATTTGTATTGATAAACCTGTCACCGGATTCCCTGCAATCTTTACATGCAACACTTCTCATCAGGCTCCCCCCAAATGGGTCCCTAAAAATGTTGCCTCTTATAATGCTGTGAATTGGAATGTTGAAGCGGCCTATAATTCGATTGAAACCATGGTCGATTCCATTCAAGGCAAAGGTTTCTTTTCTTTAATGATTAATAAATTACAAAACGATGAAAATGGACCTCAAATTCATATTAAAAATGACATCATTGATCAACTGACAGGAGAAATTCAGATTGTCAGTGCATACGATCCTTCAGTTGAGAAGGAAGCTGAAGCAGAGGAACCTTCACTCAATCCTAACATGGGTGGTAAAGTTCTTTTTTCAGTAGGCTTTAAAGATGGTAAAGCCATTGGAGACCTGATTAAAAATGTGATCAAAACAAAAGGATTTCCGGGTGAAGTCAGGGAATTTCAAGGAGCAACCCTCTATGAAATGAAAGACGAAACCTCAGGAATCAGTTCAGGATTCACCCTGCATCAGGGACAGTTTATTTTCACATCTCATATTCCGATGCTTGAAGATGTTCTCAGAGGAACAAACGGAGATAATTCTCTTGTTGATTCAGAAGAATACAAAGCAATCTCTGCCCATTTCCCGCGTGAAACTTCGATCATTTCTTACCAGAAACAAGAAGATCAGATTAAAATGATGTACACCCTGGCCAAATCCGGCGTGTTAAGTCAGTTCATTCCACAACTAGATTTCACCTCACTTCCTGATTTTGATCTGATTAAGAAATATTTTTCCACTACCGGAAGTTATGCTATTCCTGATGAACGAGGTGCACTTCTGGTCAGTTTCACCCCGTTAAAAAAGTAATTTCGGCTGAAGAATTCAACGGACACAGGGACAGATAGTTTGACCTATCTGTCTCTTTGATAAGGTTTTACGCGCAATAACCGTTCGCTATAATATATTCCGGAGCGGGTTCTATCTCTGAACCTTGTTGGATGCGGTCCAATTCACATCATTCTGCTGAAATATTGAATTTTTCTCGAAACTATTTTTCCTGTAGCAGGTTCAATGGTTATCTACGTTACTCTATGTATCTGTATCAGGATTGCTGGCGAACAACAGTCAGGCTTTCTGCGTCGTCTTTAATACAGGTCTGTTGAGTTCACATCAAAGAACGTTTGAATCGTAAACCGTCACTGCTTAATTTTGAAACAAGGAAATGCCATGAAACTCTCAGGTTACCTTCTATCGCTATCTCTTATTACATGCATCTCCCTGCCTCAAATCTCTCTTGCTGAAAATAGTCAGGAGAACCAGAACAATTTATTTAAAACACTCGACAAAAACAGTGACGGGAAAATTACGAGTGATGAAGTTTCAAAAGAACAGAATAAATCTTTTGATCGTCTTCTACGCATTGGTGACAAAGATGATAATGGCGAATTAACCCAGGATGAATTCAATCAAGCCATGAATCGAAAAGAGGAACCTGTTATTTCTGAAAAAGAAATACAAAAAGGGAAAAATCGTGGCAGAAAAGGGAAAGGGAACAAAAAAAGAAATCCTGAAATGTTATTCAAACGTCTGGATAAAAACAAAGATGGCATACTCTCCGAAGATGAACTGAATAAAAAAGGAAAAGGCGCGGGGATGGTGAAACGCCTTTACAAAAAACTGGATAAAGAACCGGGAGATGATATTTCAAAAGAAGAGTTCATGGAAATTGCTCAGGCTTTTGGAAAAAATAAAGGTAATAAAAACAAAGGTAATAATAAAGGGTTTGGAAAAGCCGACGAAAAAGATAAATTTGGGAAAGGACCAAAAGGAAAAAAAGGGGATAAAATGGAACGTGGTGGTCGACATCATATCCCTAAATTCTTTGAAGTTCTGGATTCCAATAATGATCATTCACTTAGTAAAGAAGAATTATCAAAAGCAGGTGACCTGCTGGACGAACTGGATGAGGATGGAGATGGATCGTTAAGTCCTCGCGAAATCCTGGGTCCGCCACCTGAAGGTTTCGGCAACCGAGGTGACCGAGGAAAAAAAGGAAACAATCGATTCAATAAACGTGGTTCTGAAAATAAAAAGCCCGGTAAGAATGGTTTTGGAAATAAATCTGGCAAGAAGAAAGGATTTAGCGGAGGCAAACGAGCCGAAAAGTTCATGGAACGATTTGACAAAAATGATGATGGCCAACTTTCTTCTGAAGAGCTTCCTAAAAAATTCCGCGATAAATTTGATGAAGTTGACAGTGACAGCGACGGATTTGTCACCAAGGAAGAATTAAGCGATAGCTTCCAGAAACAGGGAAAGAAAAGACGAAATAAATAATCACTGCAGGGCAGGTGACTTTAAATATTGAATTTAATAAAACGCATACATGACATAAACAGCCAATGAACAAAGGATTCCTGCCCAGAATCGATCTTCACTGAACAATGATCTGGTAGATTTTCCCTGCTGGTTTTCAGTATTACTTTCTTCAACAACTTTCGGCACCTTTGCGGATTTCAAAGCAAGAATCACAAAGCAAAGAAACGTCCATGATGAGCCAACAGCTGCAGCCTGTTTGGGAGTCACTATCGTTTTAACCATAAGCACAGCGAGGACCGTGTAAATCACCAGGGTAAGAATGAACCCTTTTATAGTTGACCTGACAGATTTACTGGAATGCCCGCCAAGTTCCATCCAGGTGAATTTTGATTTTTCTTGATCAGGAGTTTCACTCAAGCTGATCAATATATAAATTATTGATGTCAGGAGAAGTACAAAAACCACCCGATGGAAAAAGTTGAGGTGTTCTCCAAGGATTTCCTGGATAGCAGGAATCTGGCTGAGCCAATGTTCATACCCTTTATCAACAACCCAGGAAAAGAAAATACTGGTAACAATAGAATAGATTGCAGCATTGGCAGTTCCTCTTTTCCAGAACATTCCAAAAAAGAAAACAACCAGAATACCAGGGGTAAAATATCCTTGATAATCAACGATTGTTAAAAAGAAATTCTCTTCTGAGTTGGGATTCATGACAAAAATTGCCATCAATGCAGCCACAAAAACAAATATCACGATGGAAATTCTTCCAGCAAAAATCAATTCTTTATCGGTTGCATCGGGCCGAAGATATTTTTTATAAATATCGAACGAGACAATCGTTGATGCGGAATTCATCATGGAGTCAATGGAAGAAAGAATCGCACCAATTAACCCTGCTGATATTAATCCTACCAGACCGGGTCCAAATGGAAGGATCACCAGTTTGACCAGTTCGGAAAAAGCGGTATCTGGTGCAATGACCTGATTAGGAAGATCTCGCCTGAATAAATAGATGGATGCAACCCCTGTTCCTATTGCAAAAAATGGGATGAGCAATTTCATAAAACCTGCAACAATAATCCCAAGCCTTCCTTCAGAATCACTTCGGGCAGCAAGGGCTCTTTGAACAATAAACTGATTTGTTCCCCAGTAAAAACAATGCATGGCCATCAATCCTGTGAACACACCGGTCCAGGGTAAACTTTTATCATTACTGGGGAGATAAAGGTGCATTTTGTCTTCACCTGCCAAGTCCATGTTCATAACACTACTCCATCCTCCCAAACTGTTAAACGTAATGATGGCGACAGCAATCCCAGCGATTAACATCAAAACAGATTGAATTACGTCCGTCCAGATGACCGCTTTCAATCCACCGAAAATGGTATAGCTTGCTGAGATGATCGATAATGCAATCACAAATCCAACATAGTAATTCATGTTCACATTATATTTTTTTATTGAATCTGCTAGTTCTTTTTCCTCAGTGTTATCTGCAGCCTGTTTTTCTTTTTCACCCGGTTGTTCTTTTTCAAGTGAATTTGCTTCATCAGATGAAACAACTGTTTCATTCAGGACAAGTGCATTGCCACCGATCAGAAAACAGCTGCTGCGGGCACCAACGTAAATGGCGGGAACCATTTGAACGATAGCCATAATGATTAACATGATGATGGCATAGGCTAACCGTGAGCGAGAGTCGTATCTTTTCTCCAGGTATTCGGAAAGTGTATAAACCTTAAGTTTTCGATAGACAGGAAGAAATCCGTAACAAAGAACCATCAACCCTGCAATGGCTCCTAATTCAAAATGGCTTTGCGCAAAGCCGATACTGAAACCAATACCCAGCATTCCCACCATATGGTTCGCACTGACATTACTTCCAAAAATAGAACCAGCCACTCCCCACCACGGAATTTGTTTGCCTGCAAGAAAATAATCTTCTGTGCTCTCTTCCTTTCGACCTGCAATCCAGCCAATGACCATCACGCCGATTAATGCAACAAAGAAAATAACCAGATCAGTTGTGGTAAATACGTCGCCCATGAATTTATTCTCGTGAAAGCAGGATAAATGAAAGTATTAGAATTAGAAATGATAATTAGATTTACAAGACTATCATATCGCGAATGATTCCGTCATCCTATCAGGGCAGGTTGAAACAAGAATTTTTAAATACTGTACGACTGATGAAAATCGTCTGTTTTGACTGGTAAATCTATGTATTCGATGATTGACACACGCTAAATATGCTAATAGGATGGAAGATCTGTTTACTTATATGCTTTATATTCACTTAATGCGTTTTATCTAAACTTCCCCATCACCCTTTAATTATAAATTCTGCGGGCTCCTTAGAAATTCCAGAAATTAAGTTCAAATCCTGTCTTTTATTGTTTGTCATTCAGAGGCATATCATGAAGAATGAAAGGACTTACTTTTTTTATTGAGAATTCATTATTCCAGATTACAATTAAATCATCCTTCAAGTATAAAAATTAAGTAACAGAAAAAACATGCCCGCTTCTACCCGGACAAAAAAGTCCAGTAATCCAAAACCCAATAACCCTGGGTCTCATAATCCTGTACTCAAAGTAACAAGATACGACCTTGTCTCATCGACGATGATGGCAATTGTTATCGGTCTTATCGTTGCTGTTGTCTGGCTTTTTATCTGGTGGAATTCAACACGCATTGCTGATCCTCGAACTGATGTTGATTTGGAGTTGATCGAGATTCCGGGGGGATTTGCTGACGGGGCACCTGATGAAACTCTCCTGCTTGAATCTCCGGAAGAGGAAACGACTGACCCTTCCCTTTCTGAACCTTCTGATGAAATTAAGATTGAGGAAGCATTTGAAAATGTTGTTGAACTTTCTGCAGAGGCATCCACCCAGGTGGACAAACAATATGAAATTGATGATTCGACATCTGGAAAACCGGGAAGTGCAAGCGGAACCGGTCGAAGACCACTTGGCGAAGGAAAAGGCCTTAGTGGACTTCCCCGAGAACAGCGATGGATTGTAACATACAATGATAGATCCGGCTTATCATCTTACGCCAAACAGTTGGATCATTTCGGAATTGAGTTGGGCGCTTTAATGCCCGGTGGAACTTTAATATATATCAGCAAACTCAGCTCAGCTTCACCAAAGAAGCGAACAGAAAAATCAGGTTTAAATGAAAAAAGATTATATATGACCTGGCAGGGAGGAGGTCGGCGAAAAGGAGATATTCAACTTTTTAGAAAAGCAGGCGTAAATGCTACCGGAGTGACAATTTTTCATTTTTATCCTCGCGAAACAGAACAACGGATGGCGAACCTGGAAATAAAATATCGAAATCGTAAAACGAAAGATATTCGTCGAACCTATTTCACCGTTAGTAGCTCAAGTGGTGGCTACGCATTTAATGTTACTAATCAAACCTATTTTCATTAATTTTTTTATCGAATCGTTAATGAATCAGTGAAAATCAAATAAGTTATTCGTTGACTAAAATAATCATCAAGCACAGATATTAACCCTATAAAGAAAACACGAATATATGAATACTCAAATACTTCAATTTGCTGGAACTGCAATTTATACAGCTTTGGGTCTGGCTGCCCTTTATGGTTTGTTTTGTGTCATCCTGTTAATACGCAGGATCAATAAAAAACGTTTCACCAGCATGAAATCAGCCACCGCTTTCCAGGAAGATATTCATGAAAAATTGATGCAAAAAGATTTTGAAGGGATTGTTGAAACTTGTGATTCCCCAAAATACTGGAACAAAGCCATTGCGCAGTTGATGCTTGTTTCGTTGGATAACATACAACTTGGTCCTATGAAATTGCGAAGATTGATTGGTGAAAAATTTGAACGTGATGTTCTTTCTGATCTGGAATATCGAACGTCATGGGTTTCTACCATCGTAAAAAGTGCTCCTATGCTTGGACTGCTTGGTACAGTTACAGGAATGATCAATGCCTTTGCCAAAATTGCGACCATGCAGAAAACAGGGGGAGACCCAAGTGCACTCGCTGGAGATATCAGCCTGGCTCTTTCCACAACTGCAATCGGACTTCTCATTGCCATTCCATTGGTACTTGCAGTAAATATGATCCATGTTCGAATCAGCAAACTTCAGGATTCGGTCCAGGATCAGATAGGCAAGTTCATTGATGATCTCCAGAAGGTTCTCTCCTCGGACGGGGAGAATAGTTAATGGGAAAGCGAGCCACTTTTCAAGGTTCTCCAGATGGATTCGAATCTGCAAGAAGAGGAATACCGGAAGAAGATCTCGATCTGACTCCGATGATTGATGTCACTTTTCTTTTATTGATATTTTTCATGGTCTCGTCAACCATGCAAAACGAAAAAGATATTGATGTCCCCGCTGCAGATCACGGTGTCGGAGTGGAAACAAGAAGTTCAGGAATTATTAATGTATATGCAAATGAACCGGAACCCACGATTGAAATTGATTCTGTCGGGAAGGAACTCACGTTGGATGATGTGGAATTACAAGTCGACCAATGGGTTAGTGGAAATGAAGAGATTGAAATCATTATCAAAGCAGAAAGAGATGTCCCTTCGGGGTTTGTCAATCGGGTTCTTAAATCGGTGACAAAAACTGAAGGCGTTAAATTTTCTATTGGCGTGCGTGATCGTAATTAGTTTATAAATTTTCGTAATATTATATTTATATTAGACCCGTATATAAGGAAAAGCTGATGGCAATTAAATTTCGCTGCACTCACTGCCAGCAGCTCATGGGAATTAGCGACCGTAAAGCGGGTCATCTGGTACCATGCACCGGCTGCGGAAAAGAAACCCTTGTTCCACCAGCTGAAAATACTAAAAATGGAAACACGGAAGCTGTCGAACAGAGTGACGAAAATACTGAAAACAGAGAAAAACATACTGAAGATAATTCTTCTCCAGTCCCTGAAAAGAAGCCTGTTAAAAAAGAAAAAACAACCAAAACAGATAATCGCGATCGGAAAATTAAAAAACGTGACAAAATTGAAAAACAGGAACACGTTGAAGAACATGAACAAAAAACAGAAGAATCAGCAACACCACCAACCCCGCCATTATCTAACTTGTGGGTTGGGAATGATTCTGAAGACGAAAATGTATTTGCAATCAGGAAAGCGGAAACAGAGTTTGATGACATGGACCTGACTCCTATGGTTGATGTCACGTTTCTCCTTTTAGTGTTTTTCATGATTACTGCTTCGTTCAGCTTACAAAAAACTATCCAGATTCCTGCTCCTGATCCTGACAAACAAGGGGCAGCGCAGTCTGAAACAATGCTTGAAGAGCTTCTTGATGAATCAATTCAAGTTGATATCAACGAGGAAAATGTCATTTTCATTGATGATGAACCCCTTTCAGATGTGAATGATCTCGTTTCCATGTTAAGTGAAAAAATGATTGCTGATGGAAAATCGGAATTAATAGTGACAGCCCATGCAGTTTCGCTACATGAAAATGTCATTCGGGTAATTGATGCTGCCAAAGAAGTGGGCATGCAAAAAATCCGGTTGGCTACCACCAGTTCAGATGATGAATAACTAAATTGAAATTTCAATCCTTTGATTTAAAGATAATTGGTTTTATAATTTATGGCTATTATTGAAATCAGGCATCCTTCGGGAAAATCCGAAAAAAAGAAAATTTCGAGAAGGCAACCTTTCTCGATAGGAAGCCATTCTGCAAATAATTTTTCAATTGACGATGACACCCTTGCATCCATCCATTGTCGAATCAGTTGGAACAAGTCCAATTATGAAGTCACGTCTGCTACTGATGAACCAATTAAAGTCAATGGATCTAAAGTCAAACATACATTACTAAGAGATGACGACATCATTAATATTGGTGAATATGAATTTAAGTTCAAGAGAGGAAAGCCGAAAAAGAAACCCTCTTCCAGTTCAAAAAAAGATGAAAAGAGCCCCATTAAATCATCGACGGTGGGTTTAAAACCTGTTGCTGAAAATGAAGACATTCAAACAAAAAAAGAACCTGTTGATAAAAATGAAATCAAAAAACTAATCAAGTCTTACAACAAAGAGGAACCAGCTGAACTAACCGGAGAGCTTCTCAGCGATATTCTTAATGAAGAAGAGAAAGAAAATAAAAAAAGAAAATCGACTGGCGAAGAAGATATACCCGAAGAGTTCGTATTGCCGAGATCTTCTTCTTCCGGTGATAAAAAACAGACGAAGAAAAAAACAAGCACTGAAGAAACTTTACTGGAAGGAATTCAATCTCGAATTCAAACGCGTCCCGTCCGTCCGGGAGAACAGGAAATGCTTCGTTCTCCACTCATTCTATCATTGGGAATTGGGACCGTTGTTTTGGCACTTGCCGGCCTGACCTTCTGGTTTGTTATCGGAAGAAACACCTCTGATGCTCATTTTTCAAAAGCATCCAATTTCCGAGCAGAAAAAAAATACACCCAGTCTGTAGAATCTTTCCGAAGTTTCATCATTGATTTTTCAAGCGATACAAGAGTCAATCTGGCTAAATTGGAATTGGGAAAATGCCTGATCGAAAAAGAAATTAATGGATCGATTCCTAACTGGGACAAAGGTGTTGTTGCGATCAAAGAATTCATGAAGAACAATCGCGATTTACCGGAATACGGTTCGCAAGCTGAAGAACTTCAAAAATTCGCAGAAAAAATTGCCTTTGGTGCTGCTGAAACTTCAACCCGTTTAAAAGATCCAAAATATCTGGAATATTCAAATGCAGCTCGAAAAATTGTTGCAAGTTTCATCAAAGATAAATCTTTAAAAGCAGAATTTCTTCTCAAGTTGGATAAGGAACATAAGAAAGCAAAGGCTGCAATTCTTAAAAAAAGTATTTTTGATGAATACTTCGAAAAAATGGCCAATGATCTTAAAAAGAACCAAACGATTGCAGCAATCCACACATGGGAAGGATTGATAAAAAGATATCCCGATTTTCGCGGCAATAATAAAATCAATAAGGTTAAACAGGATATTCTGAAAACAGAGACTTCCGCTGTCACGCGGGATGAAACCAGGAAGCCTGCTGAAGTAAAAGAAAGACCGTCAATTCTTTCTGCCCCAATCTCACTCGCTGTTCATCGCAGATCGCGTACAGGGGCACGCTCCGTCAATCGGATTGTAGTTTCCCTTGCAAAAGATTGCTGTGTTGGAATTGATACAGTCACTGGTAAACCGATCTGGAGAAAAGTTATCGGGATGGACACACCATTCTTTCCGATTTCTGCTGATTCCTCAGGAACCCGCATCCTTATGTTTGATACCAGATCAAATGAACTGATTAATATCGAACGATTATCAGGACAATTAGTTTGGAGGCAATCTATTAATACCTCTGTCCCGGGAGAGCCATTAATTCATGAAGGTCAGATTTATTTATCAACAAATAATAATAAACTTTTTCAAATTGATATTGAAACAGGGGAAATTCTCTCTGTGATCAATTTTAATCAGGGTATCCATGGGCCACCCGTTCTTGATGCAACCAAAGAAAAAATGATTCTGGCAGGAGATTCTTCTTTCATTTACACTCTTTCTATTCGCCCATTAAAATGTTTATCAGTTTCCTATACCGGACAAAAAAGTGGAACAATCAAAACTCCTTTACTCCGTATGGGTTCATTAATACTTGTCATCGAAAACAATTCTCCCAACCAAAGCCTTCTCAGGGTATTCGATACAAAAAATCCGGAAACGCTTGTTCAAGTTGACTCTGATCAAATCCAGGGAGAAGTTATTAATCGACCTGTTTTAAGAGGCTCAAAATTATTCACTACATCAATAGGCCAAAGAATAACAGCTTATAACGTTTCAGATGATCCTAACCAGAAACAGCTTGTAAGATTATCTGAATTTGAAGTTCGAGGGAGAAAAGTCGGTTCACTCCATTTAATTGCAGGATCTGACAATAGATTCTGGATGGCCAGCGATGGCTTAAGGGAATTCCAGTTGAAATCCGATAACATACAAGTTGATGAAAAGAGGGTGACAGTTGGTCTGAATACGCAACCCATTCAGGTGATGGGAGAAAGTTTCTACATCGGAAGAAGACCATTCTATTCACTGGCAACTTTTTTTACCGAAGTTGATCGTGAATCAATGACTTAAAAATGGCAACTTACTTTAGGCGCATCCATTTTAAAACAGGTTTCCTCTAACAAGGGATCCCTTCTCTGTGCAACGGAAAATGGTGACTTCTACAACTTGACAGAGTCTGCTTTTGCTAAGTCTGGCTATCGAATCAACCCGACTACTCAATTGAAAATTCCGAGGGAACTTAAAAAGAGCCTTCAAATTACTGTTCTGAAATCCAAAAAAATTGTTGTATATACTGACAAACCTTCTCCCCATATCTGGTTACTGACATCTTCCGGACAGGTTGAAAAAGAAACTGATCTGCCTTCAGCGATACAGGCTTCACCCATTGAATTTGGTAAAGGAATCCTGCTTCCTCTCGCTGGAAGAATTCGTTTGTGGAATACAAATAACGTTAAAGATTATATTGCTGTTTTCAATCAGAAAAAAGAAATTACTTGGAAATCTCTTACTTCAGTGAATCAGTCACAATTTATTGCCATGGATAGTGAAAACAATCTTCATCGTGTCAACTTACAGGCAAGCCCATCTCCCAACCTTCAGAAAATCACACAGATCACACTGGAAAGCGGTGTTGATCATCCGTTGAAAAGTCATGAAGCCAACCTGTTTTTAATCAATTCCTCGAATGAACTGGTCAGGCTTAACAATTCAAGTCTTGAAAAACTGGAAACGCATCCACTTACTGGAACCCGAACTCTCCATTTCTGGAAATTTGGAAACAGGCTACTGCTGGAAACCATGTCAGATAAAACACATGTCTTAGAAGCCTGGTCCTTTAAAGATGGATTAAAACAAGAATGGAAGTCTGATCTGCCTGAAGGTCCATTGGCCGGGAAACCACTTTTGTATCAGAAATCTTTAATTCTTGCCCATATTAATGGAAACATCAGTCAGCTTTCGCTCAAGGATCACAATACGAATATAATCGGAAATATTCATCAATCAGTCACATGCTCACCAGCGTTGATTAATGAGAAAATCATCGTGAGTTCCATTGATGGAAGTTTATATGTCGTTAATAATTTCCTGAATCATAAAAACAAGGATTAAGAATTGATCATCATTTTATTCGGGAAATTTAAGACTTTAAAACACTGGCAGCACACCGCTGCTGTTGGTCGTCCTTTTCGTTTTCCATTCAATTATTACACTTTGATTGTTCTTGGTTTCTTTCTTATTCTCCTTCCCTCTTCAGTTTCAAATTCAACAAACCATTCTCTTTATGCTCAAAAGGACAGTCCCGGTAAAACCCCTCAATCTGAAAAGGAGAAACCTGCCCCTGCTCCAAAACAAGAATATGGTAATAAAGAAGACAGTAATGAACAGGATCCTGACAAGGAAGCAGGAGAAGAAGTCTCCGAGGAAAATTTGTATCCTACGCTGGAAGATATGCAGGATCGGGTTCCTTCTGCAAAAGATCTTGCTTTAAAACCCCCTATAGACTGGATAGTTTTAGAATCAAATCGAGTCATGCCTGTCATGCAGGTTTTCCCGAGGCCGGATACTTTAGAAAAAATGTTAGAGGCCATTAGAACATTTGAAAAAGAGGCTCCACCCCGTACCACAGAAGAAGAAATCAAAGCCCATATCGCAAAACGAAAAAGAATGCTTCTCCTTGAATTCTCGATTTATGAAGATGCCAACCTGAAAATCCCCCGATTATTCCTGATTAGTATTAATCGAATTAAAGCCATTATTTATTATGAAGAACTCATGCTCAGGAGGATCCATATCCTGAGAAAAGAATTCCGAATTCGTGATGCATTTGAATTGCTCCACCAATTAAGGCGAAGAGCTCCTGACTGGAAAGGAATTGATGCTGCCCATGATCACATTTTATTTTCCGCTGCAGAAAAACATGCCCGGGCAAAACAATTCGAAGATGCCCTTCTTAAACTGGAATAACTCCATATTCGAAACCCTCGTTTTCGGCAGTTAAGTTCTGCAATGGGTAAAGTATTCAACGCAATAATTCAGATTTCTGTAGACAAACAAGACTACAGGCAAAGCCGGTACTTCATGCAAAGGTTAAAGAAATTTTATCCCGGTCATGAAGTCATAAAAAAATGGACCAGTAAATTAACAAACCAATGTCGTCAACTCATTAAAAAGGCTGAGAGTTCTTACAAAGACAAAAAATACCGGGAAGCTTCCAGCATCATTAAGAAAGCAGCAGTTGTCTGGCCGGGAATGCCAGGACTATCAAAAACTTTCAACAGGATCTGCCAGCGATATCAAATTTTAAGAGTGGGTGTTCTTGATCAACCCACAAATGCAACTCCGCCAATCCAATCAGGAGGAAATTCGCGTTATCTTGAACTGACGGAATCTCGTTTATTTGAACTCGATCATATGGAAGATATTCCGCATTATCGAACAAAATATTTCGAAAAATGGACTCCAACCGATTTAGGCAGGCAGGTTGTTTTTGATTTGAGACCCGGTCGTTCTTATTGGGAATCTCAACCTGTTGTTTCCAGTTCTGACCTTATTTCCACACTAAAAAACCGATTAAATCCCAACAGTTCGTTATATGATCAACGATTGCAATATTTTATCAAATCTATTTCGATTAACTCACCTCATCAAATTGAAATAGTTTTTTCCCATGTTCCACTAAAACCGGAAGCACTTTTTCGATTTCCATTTCCTGCATTGGTTCAAACGAAACAAACCGGAAAAATCCCGAACCAATTAAAACCAAGTCGATTTAAACTCAGCCAGCGAACAAAAATCCAGTCAATTTACACACGGGTCAAGCCTGAACCAAATGAATTGAAACTTGGAGATTTTCATCTTTCTGAAATTAACGAAAAGAAGTATGCAAACTATGATAAAATGGTCCAGGGTTTGATTCGCGAACAAATTGATCTTATTCCTAAAGTTCCACCTGCGATGGCGCGGACTCTCTTAAAAGATGAACGTTTTTTTGTCATCCCTTATTCTGTGCCTGAAGTGCATGTCATTCAGTTTAACCCAAAATCCAAAGCCATTCGCAACAGGCAAATTCGAAGGGCAATGGCATACGGGCTAAATCTACCTAAAATCCTGAATGAGAAATATCTCAATTCAAAACCTTATTTGAACGCACGAATAACTTCTGCCCCATTTACAATGAACAGTTATGCATTTAACAAAACAGTTGAACCCAGAAGTTTTGATCTTTCCGCTGCGATTCCTTTAGTCCTGATCACAAAAAAGAAATTGGGAGGTTCACTTCCTGAACTTAAAATGATTGCCAACCCTGAACCAATGGCAATGAAAGCAGCAGTCGAAATTGTCAGGAGTTGGAAACAGATTGGAATTCCCGTTCGGTTAATTGATAAAAATGACGAAACAGATGATTGGGATATTGCATACCGCTCCATTAAAATGACGGAACCCATTGTTGAATTGTGGGCATTTGTCGCGAATGACAAGCAGCATAAAATTGAATCATTAACCCATTTACCAGACTGGTTAAGGGGTGAACTCATTCAATTGGAAAGAACAGGCAACTTGAACAGTGCCATCCGAATCCTTCAAAATCTTCACAGGCATTTATACGAAGAAGCCGAATATATTCCACTCTGGGAAATATACCATCATTTGGTGGTTTCCAAAAAAGTATCAGGATTTTCGAAGTACCCGATTTCCCCTTACCATAACATCGAAAGATGGAATGTCACTCCCTGGTTTTCCAGGCAATATCAATAAGGAATTATACCAAAACAGATCATGAATCGATTATTCATTTATCACTTCATTATATTTCTACTAATCCTGCAAGGTTCAAGCCCTCTCTGCGCGGAATCTCCGAAAATCGACAAGGTTTTAAAAACTGAAGAAACAGCGAAATCTAGGAAACCGAAAAAATCCTCCAAACCGGTGAAAATTCCTAAAGAGCTTATTCCCTATGAAATCTTCATTGATATCAAGTATGAAAATTCGCCATTATTCTCGACCGGCTTCAAAAATAACCTGAACTCAGAAACAGAGTCTCATCTTGAAAACAATTACGGCCCATCGTGGAACATCCATTTTGCAAAACATTCGATGCTTATTCACACCAACAGATTAAGTAATCTGAATCCAGAACAATTATTAAATTCTGAATCCATACCAGAAAAACATGACAAACTGTTTTTCATCACGGTCACATCTTCAGGGGCTTCCTATATCATTCAGGGAAGAGAATGGGACGCCACCACACGAGAACTGACAGAAATTCATTCTGCACATTGTTACCAGCGAGATAATTTATCAATCACAATATTCAAATTGATCAATACCCTTTTTCAACCATTGCTGGTTATTGACAGGGTTGATGCCAAGGACGTCTTCCTGCGTGCTTTTGCAGGAGAACTTGTCCCGCAGAACAAAATTTTAGTGGATGAGAAAATCTCTGAAAGCAATTCGACGTTCCTGGATCCTTATCAAATTCAGCCAGGAAGTGTTTTGGTCACTTATTACCGTTATTTTGATAAGAAAAAAACAGTCCGAAAAATTCAACCTGTTGACTGGACGTACTTGTCCGTCAACAAAGTCAATCGCGCAACTGTCGAATCAACAATGATTACCGGCTTGAGAAACCCTTTAAGTACAAAAAGATTAAGGCGAGTTGAATTAATTGCAATGTTGAAAAAACCTCTCTTTCCAGAAAGTCAGGTGACACTTTTCCCGACCAAAAACCGTTCCCTTCCTTTTGCTGGTTTGAAAGTTCGCGTGGAAAGAAAAATAAACAGAAAAGATGAACCGGAGTCAGAACCTGTCTACCTCTGGACAAACCGGGAGGGTGAAATCATAATTCCACGCGGTAATAAAGAGGGATCTTCTATCGCTTGGCTATACGCTCAAAGTGGTGAAGTGTTAGTCGCCCGGGTCCCGTTTGTTCCCGGCATCCAGAAATATACGGAATTTGAACTGCCGGACGATTCCATTCGACTCACCGTGGAAGGAGAATTAGCCTTACTGGAATCGGCCCTGATTATTTCTGTAACCAAAAGGACCATATTGTTCGCGAGGGTCAAAAAACTTCTCCTTGATAACAAATGGGATCGAATTGAAGCTATTTTTAAAGAACTGAACAAATTGGAGAAACCTGAAACGTTCAAGCAGCAGCTTTCTGCAATTCGAGTCAACGCAATCGAAAAGGTAGGGAAAAACAGGAAAGCAGCAAATCAAATTAAAAAGCTGTGTCAGAACATGGGAAAATTAATCAATCGCTACATTGATCCTCGAAAAATTCGAGACTTCCAAACAGAAGTAAGCAGCCTTAAAGATGAAAATGAGACAGACGTTAAAAAATGGCTTGATGAACAGCAGAAAAAAGAAGAAGCCCATAAAAAGAAAAATACCGAGAAGAATAAACCAAAAAAGGAATAAACTGTAACCTCTTTCTCTGTAATCCGTTAAATTAATTAGCATTCCAGCCTGGATATCCTTTCCCTGAGATTTCCCTGCTTCTCCGCTGCACCGCATCATTATTTTTTCTTTTTGGAGATATTTAAAGAAAAAGTTTCGGACAATTCTCAATTCATCACGTCTCAATATCTATAGCAATTCCAATAAAAGATCTGATCGTTGAAATCAGCATGGATCACACAATGACATTCAACGAGCAAAACAGGCATCAAGTCTGGGTTCGTAACACAATTGAGAAGTATGAAAGCCGGTTGATTTATTATGCAACTCGGATCACTCACGATACGCACCGCGCTCATGATGCTGTCCAGGAAACGTTTCTGAAATTATGTCAGCAAGATCAAAACAACTTGGATGGGCATCTCACGGAATGGCTTTTTAAAGTCTGTAGAAACAAATCTATTGATATTCGTCGCAAGGAAAAGCGAATGAAAACAATCACTGAAATCACAAATGAACCAGATCAATTGGATCATAATACTCCCATCAGCATTGCAGGCCAGAATGATGAAAATGGATTTCTCATGAAACTGGTGAGCCAATTGCCCGAAAGGGAAAGAGAAATTATTGATCTGAAATTCCACGAAGGACTCAGTTATCGGCAGATAAGCAAGATAACCGGTCACTCAGCAGCTCATGTGGGTCATTTACTTCACCAATCCCTGAACAGTCTTAAAATTCAGATGAAACAAAAACAAACGTAAACCAACAAGCACAAGTTCTTTTTCAAACGACTCTATTTTTCGGGAAATGATATTATGTCAATAAAACATTTCAATCAGGATGATCCCAAATTAACCGACTTCGTTTTAGGCGAACTCGATCAAAATGAAAGCAAACTCATCCAATCGCACATTGATCAATGCGCAAAATGTAATGATCTTGTCAAGGAACTGCGCGAACTGACTGATCTGCTTTCGACTTCCATGATATCAGATCAACCCCTCAAACTTCCCGAAGAATCTCACCAGGAAATCGAATTAGCTCTTGCTTCTGATTCAAAAACAGTTTCAACACATACAGATCACTCACATAAAACAGGAAGAGCTTCTCGTCAATGGCTTCTCATCGCAACCTGTATCACGATCGCCACTTTTTTTGTGATGATCACTTTCTTCCCTGTTAACAATTCAGAATTCAAAGAAACTGCAGATATTGACACAGGCTTGAAGTACCAGCCGGGAAAAAACATCCGAGAAACAAACATCCCGGGACAACAAATCGCCCAACTTGATATTAATCAGAAATCATCAGGGACTCCTGCAGGCGAAATCAAAACAACCGATTTTTCAGTGGTCTCGAAAAGTAAAACCGTTTCAGCCAACGGTCAATCAGTACCTTCGCAGTCTCCAACTCAACCTTCAGGAAATAAAACCAAAAAAGCCTACGTGATTGATATTGGAATGAAGGCTAAAAAAGGCAATACCGTTTTAGCCAATAAAGCGGAGGAACCAGACCCGACTGAAGTTCAATTTAAACAGGGTGAATTTACAATACCAGCTCCAAAATTTAAAGATCCAGCGATACAAACCAATAATACACCATCCAGTCGGTTTGATTTTGTCCAAAAAAAGAATCAACCGCAACATAGAAGCAACCGAAATATAAACCTATCTTATGGTGGTGGACTCAACAAAAACAATATGCTCTACGAAAGAGTGCCAGAGACAGCTGACTTGGCTTCTCCAAATCAGCAAACGCATACCAATAATTTATCGACTTACAATTCTACTGAGCAGTATGGCAAAACTCCGGTTCTGGACACGAAGAAATCTAGGAATCTGACAGCAGCATTAGGTGTCAATGAGGCAGAACCTTTTAGTCTTTACGAAGGTACTGTACGCAGAAGAGCACGCCAGGAAGTTGATAGCTTTATATCCCAGATTCCAACTCGACCGGGATACCGCATTAGAAACCAGCATGCTCGCATCATCGAAAATAAATTCCTGAAACCGATTGAAGAACCGCTTTCAACTTTCTCCGTTGATGTTGATACTGCTACATATAGTATTGTCAGGAGTTATATCAACAAACGGAGAATTCCACCTCAAAGCGCTGTCCGTATTGAAGAGATGGTGAATTACTTCACTTATGAAGATGCTCCCCCGGAAAATCAAAAGCAGCCCTTTGCCTGTCATCTTGAAACAGGACCTTGTCCCTGGAATAAAAAACATCAACTGGTCCGAATCGGAATCAAAGGGAAAGAAATTCCCGTAAAAAAACGCCCAGCTTGTAATCTCGTCTTCCTGATAGATGTCTCCGGCTCGATGGATGAACCAGATAAACTTCCACTGGTGAAATCAGGCTTGGAAATATTAACTCGAAACCTCACAGAAAATGACCGTATTTCCATCGTCACTTATTCAGGAAATGCAGGGTTGGTCCTGCCTCCAACCGATGGCAGCAAGAAAAAGGAAATCGTTGAGAAAATTCATTCCCTTAAAGCCAAAGGATCAACAAACGGTGAAGCGGGACTTCTATTAGCTTACGAGCAGGCACGAAAAAATGAAAACAGTGAGCGTATCAGCCGAGTAATCCTTTGTACCGATGGCGATTTTAATGTCGGAATGAGTGATGATGATGAAATGGTCAAGCTGATTCAAACTGAAGCAAACGAAGGAATCATCTTCCTCAGCGTTCTCGGGTTCGGCATGGGAAACCTGAAAGACAGCAAATTAGAAAAACTGGCTGATAACGGAAATGGAAACTACGCTTACATCGACAACAGGCAGGAAGCGAAAAAAGTTTTTCATGATGAGATCAATGGAACTCTCATCACCATCGCAAAAGATGTCAAGGTTCAGGTGGAATTCAACCCTGCTCAAGTTGGCTCTTATCGCCTGATTGGGTATTCCAACCGCGTTATGCAACACCATGAATTCAATGATGATTCCAAAGATGCTGGTGATATTGGCGCAGGGCATCACGTCACGGTTCTTTATGAAATTGCTCCTCTAGGTGTGCCGGTGAATACAAATACTGACGACTTGAAATACCAGAAGAAACCAGTCCAGCCAGAAGAAAAGAACAATGGTAGTTCGGAATGGCTGACCTGCAAAATCCGGTATAAGAAACCGGAAGGAAAGAAAAGTTTCAAATTGGAATTTGTGCTTGACCCGGAAAAAATCAAAACAAGCACGTTATCCAATGATTTTCACTGGTCCTCTGCCGTCACTGCTTATGGGTTACTGTTGAGCCGTTCTGCTTATCAGGGGAAGATGAATTTTGAACTGATACTCAACCTTGCAGAAAAAGGGATTGGACCTGATCCAACCGGACGAAGGCTTGAATTCATTGATCTCGTCAGGAAAACAGAATCAATGTTAAAGCCTGTTAAGAAAATAGAGACTTCAGATACAAATTCTGAAATTAAGAAAGAATTATCTATACATAGACAATTAGTTAATGAAAAAGAAAAACATATTGGGGACAAAGAAAGACAACTGGAATTACAACAAAAGCTGAATGAAAGTAGGAAAAAAATAAAAGATCTGCTTAAACCGGCTCCTGAAGAACAGGCTGATAAAGCAGAAAAGAAGAACCCGATCAAACTGATTCCCCCAGCGGACACCCTTGTTCCTTAAATCTGGCAAATCGAATAACTGGTAACTCGAATAGCTAGCTAAAATCTTCTTCCAGCAGAGATTCCGGGCTTAAGTTCTATATTTTTTGGACAATTCTCATTAAAATCTGACCATACTGAAACTGCTATTAAGCAATCCCTCTCAATATTGAGGTGTTATATGGTCAAAATTGCCCGAATTTGCATCTACCCGTTCAAATCTCTTGATGGAATGGCAGTGGAACAGGCTGAACTGCTTCCGAAGGGCGCGATCCAGCATGACCGCCTCTTTGCTTTGAAAGATCATAACGGAAATTTTCTGAATGCAAAAAGGTCAGAGTTATTTCATCTTCTCGAAGCAAAATATGACATTGAACATCATCAGATTCAACTCCGAAAACGAGAGCAGGAGCAATTTGAACGATTTAATTTAAAAGATGATATCCCTGAACTGGAAAAATGGTTCTCCGAATATTTTCAACAGGAATTAACCTTATCCAGAAACAGCGAAGAAGGATTTCCGGACGATACCGATTCCCCCGGTCCGACAATCATCAGCAAAGCGACATTGGAAACGGTTGCCGAATGGTTTGAAATTTCAGATTTAAATGAAGTCAGGAAACGCTTTCGAGCTAATATTGAAATCGATGGATGTGAACCATTCTGGGAAGATCAACTCTATTCAGAACTGGATCACGTGATTCGGTTTCAAATGGGTAATATCGAATGGTTGGGCGTTAATCCTTGTGCCCGCTGTGTTGTTCCATCCCGTTCTTCGATAACAGGAGAACGAATGTCTGCTTTTCAAAAGAGATTTGTAAATTATCGCAAGGAGAACATTGCGGAGAATGTTTCCCGAAGCCGATGGAATCATTTTTATCGTTTAGCGGTGAACACAAAGCCGGTTCATTCTTTTGATGGGGGAATCATCAAGGTGGGCGATGAATTGAAAATTCTCGGACCGGAATCAGAAGCCAACTGATTTCGGATATCCTCTCTACTAAATAGTCGTCCCTGAAATAGTCATTATTCAGAGATGGTAAAATATTGAACCTGGCTGATCGGAATTGGATTCGGAATTCCCCAGAATTTACTACCACTTGCTAATCTTAACCGAAATCCATAGCGTAAAAACAGGCT
>JAJRVU010000078.1 GCA_024277145.1 Planctomycetota bacterium | reverse complement strand
TTGCGAATGACAGGTTCGTCATAAAATGCCTTTTCTTTATTGCCCTCAAGTGCATCTTCCTTTGAACTCCAGACATAGATACGATTTGTATCATCGGGAACCGAATCTCCACTCAGAAAGAGCATCTCGTTGTGATTCCAAATCATACAGAAAGGCTGGGGAACCCAGCCAGTTGGTCCATCACCCCAGGGATCAACCCCAACCCGGTAAAACCCACTCTCATCTTTATTAAATAAATAGAGCCTCTCAAGCATTGAAACAGTTCGTACACGTTTAGAACCTGTTTTGGGTGACTGAAACATTGCTGTCCCATTGCGAGTCACAATCACTCTCGTTGGCAGACCGGCATCGTCAGTCAGGCATTTTGCTTGTCGTTTAGAGATTCCCAGAAGTTCATCTCTGAGTGCATCGGTATCAATATCCTCAGCTTGAAGACTGAGACAGGTGAGATTGATCGACAGAAAGATGAACAATGCAACATGAATTAGTTTTGACATCATTAGTATTTCCTTACTTGAAATGTTAGTTACGGAACAGTAATTAGGAATTCCCCAAGAGACTCAATCCAAAGGACTGTTAAACTCAGCTTTCCATTGACAAAATATTTGTACTTACCAGGAGAGGCTAAATAGTCTTCTGAAAGTGTCATTTCACTTTGGAATCGTCCTTCTGCATTTGTCGTCATGATGTCACGAGTCTGTTTTTTTCCATCAATTTGTATCTTTATGGCTGCAACTTTTAACGTGATGCCACTTCGAGTCTGTACTAGCCCATGTACAAATCGCCTTTTTCTCGCTTGTTCAATTTTTGTATTAAGCTCTCTTTCTCGTTTATTAAGAACCTGCATATTAAGAATCAATTTCTTCTCGTCCGCTTGGAGTTTGGAAATTTTCTGGTTCAGATCCTTTTGTTCGCTACTCAATAGTTGAACAAGGTTGGAATGTTTCTTTTCATCATTCTTCAGAATTTGATATTCCTTTTTAATTTTTATTCTTTCTTGCTCTATTGCTGTTTTCTGTTGATTGAATGACAGTTCCGTCAATTTCTGCATTTCACGAAACTTATCACTCTGTTCTTTCAGAGATTTCTCCTGATAAATGACCAGTGATTTCTGTTGTGACAACGATTTTTCTTCATCATTCAGATTCTTTCTTCGCGCCTCCAGTCCTGCTTGGATTACTTTGATTTCCCGATACTCCCTCGACAAATTAATTTCATATAACTTCAGCATCCTCCGAGAATGCGTACCGAGTATAATAACCGTACCAGCAGCATTGATTTCACTAATTTTCTTGATAGGAATCTGTTCTTCCCAGAATCCTGAACGAAGAACAACAGAGTCCAAATTTCCAAAAGAATTTGCAACTAATTTTACAATTCTGACATTGTTTGCTTTTTTACCATTGACGAGAGTTACTGTTCCGACTGCTCCCAAGATTGTTCGTAATCTTGAAACCTTCTGGGCATCTGATAATTCAATTGGTCCTATTGGTGTCCCATTTTTGCTGTAGGCTATCCCCTCAAATTCATAGGCAACTTTTTCAGCCTGAACTATGGACTGATTGATCAATAAGATCATGAGAATTATGCACATCAATCGGTATTGAAACATCAGGTAAACCTCATCTAGTTTAAAGTGTCTCAGAGTGAGTCACCTCACGTTTACTCTACTTTTGAAAACAACATCTGACATTGACAACGCCCACTCTCTTGTCCCCATTGATCCCAAACAATGGAATCAGTAGTCAGGCTGGCACGATTGGAACTTATTAAAGAGATATAAACAGGAGCCTCCCTTGATCTCTGCTGAGGGTCACTTCTGAAAACTCCCTTGATCACACCTTTGTAATTTTGTCCATCTCTAATGAGTTCTGCTTCACCCCACTCAAGAGAATGACTCGAAATCACTTTCAATGAAAGTCCTGTGTGAGTTTGATTAACTGCATACAAATCTCCATTGGATGCCTTCCAGTTCCCTATTAGAACTGTGATAGAATCTACCACCCCATATTCATCCTCTGAATGGGGCTTTGATTCACCATAATTTAAGTAAATGGTATTGGAGACACCCCGTTCCAGTTCGATCTCTACACGACCATTTTTCACAATCACTGAGGCAGGATGATCGATTTGATATTCTCCATCTCCGCGTACTTCGTACACGGTTTCTTTTTTTGAATCTCTGTCACGAAGAACAACCAATGTATATCCCTCACGAGAATGAAGAGTTTCAGATACTCCAAATTCAAATAGACCAATGGGAGTGACAACTTTCTTATCTCCTGAAACTGAAATATCGCCTGTGGTAGTCCAGGAGATTGCTACGGGAGAGAAGGGAGGTTTCCATGAAATAGACCCTGTTTGAGACGAAGCATCACAACCTATAAAGGTAGATGTTGAAACAAACATCATGATCAATGAAATGGTGCTTTTCATTTTTCTCACCTTTCTCCAGAATACTAAAATCAGGAAAAACCAATGGTTTTCATATAAACCACGTCAACTTGTGGTAAACAGTGCCATATCATGGCACTTTAAGACTCCATTGTTGCAAAAGCAATAGATTTGTGCAATAATTCTCTAAATATTTGAGTTTTAGAGAAAATTGGAGCGGCGGGGATCAGGCTCAGAGACTCTCAGAACAGACTGAGGAAGACTATTTGAAGAAGAGCGGGATGTTTGTTTCCCTTTATCAATTGACACGAATCGGAACCGGTAAAGTTCAGCATTAACCATCCCTGCTCGGATACTACTTAAAAATTGTTCACCACCTTTCGTCTTAGCGAGAAAGCGTAGAGAAACACTTTTAGCAATGCGATCCATCAGTGAGGCGACAACCTTTGTTGTTTCAGCATCAAACTTTTCTCCCTCAAATTTGTTAAATACATTTTCTATTTCTTTTGCGATAACCATTCGGATTGTTTCTAAATAATTTTCCAACTTTTTTAATGTATCAACAATCTCTTCAGAATCTTTAGCGAGAATTCGAATGGCACTGATCACCTCAGCTAATTGCAGAATATCAGAATCTCCCAGAACCTCTGGATCCAAATCAATTAGAGAGGTAAGAGTTGTCTCTGTTGAATCTTTCTCAGCCGACAGAAATGTTTTTTCCGAAATGGAAGTAAAAGAAGTCTCTAAAGGGGTAATAGTCTGACTGAGTTCGTTGGGGTTTGTCAAATATTGAATCTGACAATTTGAAAAGTCTGAAAGTGGGGAATTCAGAGGATGATTGTTCTTCTGCTTGATCTGCAAGATGTATTCAGCAGATAGGTGGCAAAGTTCAGAACAAAATTTACTGCGAAAGAAATTTTCTAATACATCCACTTGGCATTGAACAAGTACAGAACCTGAAAGGACTCTGTTTGGGTTTTTAATTTTCCATTGACGGATTGCTTCAGCAATATAAGCAACAAGTTTTTCACTTAGAAATTGTTCATTCTTTTTGGAAATCTTGTTGAAGTGATAGTTCAAGGAGTTGAGAAAGTCATCCTGTTCAAAATTAACCAGAAATTCAATACTTCCAACTATTGATAGTCCTGTCTCTTCATGAGGTTCTTTTTGGCTGATATTTTGTGTCTCATCCGAAAGATTCTGTGTTTCCTCTGGTAGCGTGGAGCCTTGATCTCTCTTCATTCCTTTTTTTTGAGACTTCTTTTTCATACTTCTCTCCAACTTAACAAAAGAGTATTGTTGTCATTAGACAAGACAGCTACGTTTACTGAATATTAGAACGTTGATTTAAGTCTTATACGAAAAGGAATAGAAAAACACCATGCAAATAAATAAAATTGGTGAATTTGAAATCTTGGAACAACTTCAACAACAAGGGAGATTTGGGAAAATATTCCTGGGCTCTCACCAAACAACTCAGCAGAAAGTGGCAGTGAAAGTCCTTGATTGTAAGGATTTTTCTTCAGAAGAAATTTTACGCCTCAAAAAAGAGGGAAGCCTCCTTGATCAACTGAAGGATTGCCCTCACATTGCTCAGGTGATGGGATTTGGTGAAGAGGGTGACTATTACTATGTGGCGACAGAGTATATTGATGGAATCACTTTGAGAGAGTGGATTGACAGTTTTGAGGATCATCGTCCACCGTTTGAGAAAACTGCTTTTATTATTGCCCAAATTGCAGAAGGGCTTTCCTATGCCCATGAGAAACGTATTGTCCATCGTGATATCAAACCATCAAATATTATTCTACGACAAGACTCACTATTGCCAGTCATCGTTGATTTTGGTGTCGGGATTTGTGCTGGGGATGCTGCTAAAGTACTTCGTCAGACAGTATTGGGAACTCCCGCTTACATGGCTGCTGAAATTCTTAAGAAAATACCGGGATTGAGAACCCAGGCAGACATTTATTCACTCGGTCTCGTTTTCCACGAGATGCTGATCGGAGAGCACCCTTGCTTTGATCGAATTTCTGGAAGCCAACTTTCATTTGAACATAGTTCGCAAGAAGTATATATTGAAGCTTACTGCCAGGAAATTCTTTCACATCTAGAGCCTCCTCGAAGCCGTTGCCCAGAAATAGACAGAACCCTTTCGGATATTTGCGAACGCTGTACCGACGAATTATTCAGAAACCGATATGCAACTGCTACTGATCTCGCAAATGATTTGAATCAGTGGATACGAGTTAATCAACCATCTTTGAATGAGAAGAAGAAATTTTATCAGCGTAAATCTGTCTATACATTATCTCTTATCGGTAGCCTGTTGTTAATAGGAGCCATTCTATTAGGTCAAAGCTTTACAAAAAGTGAGAAAGAGAAACAGGCAGAGTATTTTAATAATTTGAAATTTCGTGATACGTTTGATGACCCCTTACGTTCGGGAAAATTCTGGAGGTTCAATAAACCTGATATTCAGCAAGTATTTAGCCATCGAGTGGAACCATCCAGTGCACACATCGATCATGGACGACTGGTCTTAGTCAATAGAGGCTATCTTGTAACAATCGATGAACTTCCATATGGGGCTTCTATTACTTTCAAGTGGATGTGGAAGGATGGACAAGGAAAATACTGTGATGATCTCTGTGTTGCTTTGAGAACATCAGGCATCCCACAAAAATGGCCCCACGAAGTAGAAGATGGTATTACGATTCGTTTTAGTCCACATATTGGTCAGATAATTATCACTGAATTTCCTTCTGGGAAAAAAATAGACGCGGCAATGGGGTTGGAAATGAATCGAGAGAAATGGCACAAAATAAGAATTACGGATGACGGGAAAACGATTCGTGTCTTTTATGAAGATCTTGACTCACCGACAATTCAAATAACTTCTGACCATCAAGGCAGCAAAAAACATATCGCAATATACAATCGAGAGCCAGTCTCAGCAGTGAATAAGAAATCAGTCATTGATGATGTTGTCGTTCATGTCCCCAGTCAGTAAACGAGATTTATTATCTATGTGGCAATTTTTTGAATTATTGAGAGAAGATGATATTCCAACACTGATTGGTGTGGCATTAGTGCTTAACTACGTTGGTCAATCAGCAGTATCTCATCATCCACAAATAAAAAAATTGGGCTATGGAATTTCTCTGTTAGCATTTGCCAGCTATGCTCTCATCGAGATTTTCCACTTTGGCATTCAGGGCGCAGAAGGATTATTTTCAATCGTTTTTCGCGGACTGATTATTGCCGGAATGATGCTCGGAACAACATGGATTATTATGTCGATCATTACTTTCTTGTTCTCTCCTGTCGATAACATTAAAAAGTTTTTTCAGGAGTCTCGTATGAGATCACAACAGAAGAAGGAACGTGCCAAACGGGAAGAGGAGAATCAACAACAAAAGAAACGTGACCAGCAAGAGTGGGAACAGATGGCTCCCGAGCGAGAATGCCGACAGAAAAAGCAACAAGCAACTGCGAAAAAACAAACGAACGAACAACACAAACGGGAAGAGATACGTTTGAGTTGCCAATTGTTGTACGACCAACATGCCATAGAATTGCAAGATCGATTTCCGCGTGAACGACTCAATGAATACTTCAACCAGTATCTGTCTGACAGATTTTCAGTCAAAATTGTTGAACAACGAGGACTACTGCTCAAAGAGATGATTGAATCCTCCTTGGAACAGGTGAAGGGAAATAGGCAGAAATATTCCAGTCTGAATGAAATTGCATCATATTTTCGAAAGCAGAAACAAGAAATCGAATCACTTGATTATGATGTATCAACCAGACAATCGTTTCTCAGTTCTCTCAATCATCAAGAAGACCGTGCTATTCGGGAGTTTTTGTCATCATGATTCCAATCACCATCGGCACTGACCGTGATAGTCACGAGAAAATTCATATTGAACCGGATCAATTCCGTACGCATTTTCATTTGATTGGTGCGACGGGTTCGGGGAAATCGACAGCAATACAAACATTGTTGCGACCAATTCTGATGCAAACCCGATCGGAGACGTGTGCGTTGTTTTTGATTGATCCGATGGGGAACCTTTCGCGTGATTTATTGGGGTGGATGGTCAATGAACGGCTTTGTCCGCAGCATGTGCGTGATCGATTGGTTTATATTGAACCTGCACGGGAAGATGTGATCATGCCGTTTAATCCCCTTTCGCATACGTCGGAAGCGAATCGGTATTATCAGACGATGCGTTCGGTTGATATTGTATTACGTGCGTGGGCAGCGCAGGATGTGTCGCAACAACCACGTCTGCTGCAATGGACGTATAAGGCGTTTTGCGCTGCTGCGATGATGGGGATGCCCATTGCGATGTGTAAACACCTCTTGCACCCTGGAACGCCCGAGCATGAGGCAATCTTGAATCGCATCCCCGGCGATATTCGTTCGCATTGGAGTGAAATCTTAAATGCTCGCGGCAGTGAAGCGGTTCGTATTTTAGAATCAACACGCAACCGGCTTGATCCGTTCTTTGAATCAACCAATCTCAGACGGATGTTTGGTTCGACTCAGAGCTTGTTTGATTGTGAACGATTTATCAAGGAACGAAAGATCGTGGTTCTCAACCTCGGCAAGTACGGAAAGATTCCTGGCTTTGTTGCAGACACAATTGGTGCACTTGCACTCAATGAAATAGTCGAGACCGCCAGCAGGCTTTCCACCAACGAAGGCAAACAGGCGGTTGACCCCACTTATGTTGTGATGGATGAATTTCAGAAATATGTCTCTGTTGATATCGAGGATGCCTTACCAACGGTAAGACAGATGGGATTGCGATTAATTCTGGCACATCAATCGTTCTCGCAATTAGAACGGGAAGATGTCGATTTAACACAGATGATCTGGCAGGCACGCAGTCGATTAATGTTTGCTAATAATGCAAAGGATGCGGACATCATTGCAGATGAACTGGCAAAGCTGACGTTTGATAACAAGAAAATCAAAGAAATTCTGACGAGCAGAAAACAGTTGATCGTCGGCTACCGCAAAGAGTGGTTGAATAGTGAATCAAACACGAACACAAATTCAACTGCAAATGTCGAACAGAATTCCACCGGTTACAACCAGTCGAGAGGGCAATCTAATCCCCCTGGTACTGGTGGTGCAACAAAATCTAATAATTCCGGTAAAACCAATTCCACATCACGGGGACGAACGAACGCAGATAGTTCCGCGAACACAGCCGGTCGTTCACAAGCAAACGTTCCGATCCACGAAACGTTTGATGAAATCAGCAACAAAACCTACGAAAGTTTTGACGAACAGATGTTGCATTGGGGAAAAGCGATTCGCAAACTGCAAACAGGTGAAGCGTTTGGCATGTTTGCAGGTGACCCTAATGTTCATACAGTGAAAGTGGATTATCTACCACTGCATGAGTCCCCTGAATTAAGGGAAGCTGTTGACACGTTAATCGAAAAGAATTTTGAGTCCGACTTTTTCATCTCCGCAGCAGAAGCAGATCGGGAAGCAGATTTGTATCGTCAACAACTGTTGCAAGGGAAACCGATTCAGTTGTCTGATAACGACTATAAAGTCACACCTGATGAAACAGCAGCAGAATCGGATGATGAATCAGACAAATCATCTGATCCGTTTGATTGAAAAATCACGTGCGTTAAATTTGCAGTTTGCCGTAATGATAAACCACCATGATCTGAAACCTGTTCGAGTAGTTGTTGAAATTGTGTTCGTTCGTCTGCCCTCACACCGAATTGAATCAGGTATTGCATATTGAGTTCATGCTCTGCTTGAATACGAGTAATATTGTCGGTGATTTGTTCGTTGATAATTTCCTGTTGTTGCACTGCTGATTCAACTCGAAGAATTTCCTGCAATCGCAATCGTGCATCACCACGCCGCAAAGCAATGCCCATTTCAGAGTCAGCGTCATGTTGCTCAAACAGCTTCTTTGCATAGCTGTCGAGCGGGTTGTGATCTGGTGAGTTGCGCATGCCCCTATTTTATGTTGAAATCATATCCATTGTCACTTGTGCAATTCGATTGATTGTGGCGTGATAATAATTTCTTTCGACAACAACTAAAATTTCTTAACGAATCAACAGTCCAACAGGGTAGGCAGGTCAGCCACAAGGCGATTGTTGTTAAAAACTTTTTATTTCACGCCTGTTTGATCACCATGGAAAATGTCTCTGAAAACAACTGATTCCACCGCCGCAGTTCGGGCTTGGCTGACCGGTTCTGGAATGGTCATTGAATTCAACGAAAAAACTGTTGAAAATTTATCTGTTCAATACTGTTAAATTTCTTCACTTCTCTTCAACCATTTCAGAAGCCGAGGGTCCCGGTTGGAATGTTAAATTTTTTAGCAGTGATCATCATGTGAAAATTGTTCCGTACTCCGCATTTGAATCCTGTAAACAATCAGTCGTACAAAAGTCTAAAAAGTGTCCACGAGGGTATCCGGGCACGTCTCCACGCTGGCCACTTCACCTGGACACCTTCACAAATCCCTAAGTTGTTCCCACCCAGCCGTTTAGGGGTCGCCAGGGATTTGATTTCGTCCCTCATCAAACCCTGGCTATATAAATGCGGGTGGGGTGGTTTGCCAGTGTTCGTTCCTCACACTGGTTTTCCCACCATTGGTCGGTCGTTCCACGCTTCGATTCCATTCATATAGCCAGGGTTCCACCCTCGCGACCCAACGCAAAATTGTATGGTCTGAGTCTGAATCGATGATAATGTTGAAGAGTGATCATACTATCAATCACATCGCCGGTTGCGTTCTTGACTCGCTTTTTATCTAACGATCAACTTGAGTGCTACCTCTGTCAGATCGAAAAAGACTCCCCAAGTCTAAACGGCTCCTCCCTTTTGTCGCTGGGAATTAGCAGAACATTCAAACGATTAGCGTCAAATTCATGTAGATAACAGAGACTGAAAGTGGTATAATAAAAGCATGTCCAACACAACTTCAAATGTACTTGACCAAATTCTGACTCCCTTTACGGAATGTCTCACACCAGATGTGGCACAACGTATTGTTGAGATGCAGGCAAGTTCTGAAACGCAATCTCGCCTTGATGAACTGGCAGATAAAGCCAACGAAGGGCAGCTATCCTCAATGGAGGAATCAGAGTATGCAAAATATCGTGAAGCGTTTCACTTTATCACAGTGCTACAAGCCAAAGCACGTCATCTAATTTGCCCTAAATGATCAAATTGTTGCCTTAACAGGACTGAACTTTGACTCCCTTTGCTGTGAATGGTATCATTAACTCTCAACTAATTATTTCAACGGAGAACATCATGCCAATAACTTATTCACCAGAAATCACAGATTTCATTGCCGAAGAAATGGCGACTGGTACTTATGCGGATGAATCTGCTCTGATGGCAGAAGCACTGGAAGTGTTTCGTGAACTAAAACAGAGACACGGCGAGTTGAGACAGCAAATTCAACAATCACTCGAAGATGAAAAAGCAGGTCGAATTGCACCTTTCGATGTGAATGAAATTGTTAGAGAACTGGAATTAGAACTTGATGAAGCTGGTCAGCCCATCTTATGAATCAAGTTTTTCGCACCGATCAATTCCGGTATGCTCTCAAAGAGATCGGAACATATATTGCCAAAGAAAGCGGAAGCCGTACAATTGCGATCGACTTCTTGTATCGCATTGACGAAAAGTGTCAGGCTTATGCTCGTCAATCTGGAATGGGAGAGATGAGACCCGATTTAGGTGAGGAGATTCGCTGCTTTCCAGTGGGCAGTTATGTAGTTTTCTACCATCCTGTTGAACAGGGAATAATGCTTATCGCTATTATTCACGGAGCACGAGACATCCCTGTCGTCTTCCAAAAATTGTTCGATTCTTAAAAATTCTCCTTGACTATTTCTGTCAATTAGATACAAATGATGTATCGACCTTTCGAGGTTGCCTCCAGTTGACAGCTTTTCCGGCACCACCTTCGGGTAGTGAAGAAATTTTGCCTGGTTGTAAACAAGGCTTCTATGAAGCTATTCCTTCGGGATCGTTTTACCGAGCACTCCACCTTTCGGAGTTTCGCTCGGTACTTTTTTTCTTACATCAAAGAACAAGCGATATCCGAGGACACTCATGGCTGTTACCGATGCTGATATTCAAATTCTTGATTCTCTTGCCCAGTATTATGTACTGACGCGTGAACAGATTCAGCGATTCTCGTCATCTCTTATTGGTTCTGGACGTGCTGTTCGCAGGCGACTGATGAAATTGAAGAAGGATGAATTCATCAAACAGCATCGTATTCCAGTCACTCTCCTCGGCAAGAACGGGGCTGCTCCTCTCTATTATCTTACCAAAGCTGGCTCTGAAATACTGGCTGATCATTTTGATGATGGAAAATATATTGCTGCAAACATCAAGCAACCCCGTATCGATAACCTTAATCATTGGTATGCAATCAATGAGACACGCTTTGTAATCGAGCAGGCAATTGCTTTGCAGGACGAAGTAAAACTTGAACGTTGGATTAACGAATGGGAAACCGTCAACAAATCTG
>JAJRVU010000077.1 GCA_024277145.1 Planctomycetota bacterium | reverse complement strand
TATTCGTCAATCCATTAAGCGGATGCAAGGAAACATGAGTGAAGCTGCAAAACTGCTTGGCGTTCATCGCTCTAACCTGTACCGCAAAATGCGACAACTCGATATGAATGAAGCGGGCGACGAAGAGTAATAATAATCGCTCTTCAAACTTATATTGACTTTGAACTTCCGCCCCTTGCTGTCATATTTATAAGAACATCCTGAAATATTTTCATCATGAATCAAAAAAACTCTTCCAAAGCAGTCATTCTTGTCAGTGGTGGCCTTGATTCTGCAACGGTACTTGCCCTGGCTAAAGATGCCGGGTTCGATCTCTACGCTATCTCTTTTGATTATGGCCAACGTCATCAGTTTGAATTACAAGCTGCTGAAAATGTTTGCAACTCCATCGGAGTGAAAAAGCAAATCACTTTTAAATTGGACCTTCGAGCATTTGGCGGATCTGCATTAACGGATGAAATTGATGTTCCCAAAGACAGGGAAAATTCCGAAATGGAATCGGATATTCCCATCACTTATGTTCCTGCACGAAACACCATTTTTCTTTCCATAGCAATGGGCTGGGCAGAAACATTAGGAACGGAAGAGATTTTTCTCGGCGTGAACGCTGTGGATTACAGCGGGTATCCCGATTGCAGACCGGAATTCATTAAAGCCTTCCAGAATGTGGCCAATCTTGCAACGAGATCAGGAGTGGAAGGAAACGACAAATGGAAAATCCACACGCCTTTAATTTCATTATCTAAATCCGAAATCATTCAAAAAGGACTCTCCTTAGGTGTAGATTATGGATTAACCCATAGCTGCTACGATCCGAACCCTCAAGGAATTTCCTGTGGACGATGTGATTCCTGCAAACTTCGACTGAAAGGTTTTGAAGAAGCGAATGCGATGGACCCAATCAAATACCAGTGAGGATTCATAAAAAGATAACCCGCGTTGGGATTGCAAAACAGCAGAACTATTTAACTTCAGGAATGCTTTCGAAAAGATCGTTCGCCAGTTTCCGTAGGAGTTCGTGTGTCAGGCTCATGTCCACTTTTTTTCGCTGGCTTGATTTATTTTTGTATTCGTATCTTTGCAATACGAAATTTCCACCTGATTGTGATTGAAGCATGATTTCATAATATCTGACATGACCATTCACAGTTTCGGGTTTTATGGAACGAATCAGGATACTCGAAGAATCCGGGTCTAATTCGAGCGGCCCAATTCCTTCCAGAAGATAAGTGATTCTACGGGAAAGCTCATCACTCCATTCTTTCAGGATGTCAAAACTTGCATTCGCTAGTTTCGGAACAATCATACGAATTTCAGAAACGGAACAACTCATGCTATCAACAACAGTCAGATCAATTTCCATCTGATTTCGGCCGCCTGATTTCAACAGGATTATTCTCGGATTTTCAGAAGAAAAACCGATCAGTCGAGTCAGTTCTGATTGTAGTTTTTGGTTGACAGACATAATTATCGTCCTCAAATAACAGTCAAATATTCAGAAGCTACAGTTTCTTCATTTCATGTGATGCCCCATTAAATGAAAGAACCACAGGCTTTTCATCAACAACCGTTTCAAGATGAACCGGGCGGCTCCAAAGCTTCTGAAGATTGACCAACGTATCTCTTGCGTAATCCATTTTTAATTCAATTCCTGAATAATCATGTTTCAAGTAGAGCTCTCCTCGGTTTTTATAATTCCCTTCTGTCACAAAAATGGAAGGGCGACCATGATTGGTTAATGCGTTTAACAGTTGTTGTTTAATTTTTTGAAATTCGCGAGAGGCAATTTCATAATTGTTGGATGCATCATTATAAGCAAAAGAAAACATCCGGTATTTCTCGCAGAACTCCACCGTCAAAAATGTATCAATAAACGTGACATCGTTATGAATCGCCCGAACTTCAAATATTTTTTCCCGTCCCAATCCTAAATCACGATTCCAGTTTTCTTTTTCCCGCATATCAGTGCATTCATCATATTCTTTGCCGAACTGCCCTTTGTTCCATCTCTCTTCGATATCCCGAAACAGTTCGATCCCAAGCTTATATGGGTTCAATCTTTGCGGGCTGGTCGCCATCGTTCCGCTGTGATGATCTGCATAACAGATGAATTCCGCATCGGTCAAAGCATGTTGCGTCATGATGGTGGAATGCCAGTAACTGGCCCACCCTTCGTTCATGATTTTTGTTTGTCCCTGCGGCGCAAAATAATAGGCCTCTTCACGAATCATGTTCAGAATGTTGTGCTGCCACTCTTTTAATGGTGCATGTTCCAGAAGAAATAACAGGACATCCCTGATTGGTTCTTCAGGGTATGAGAAGTCTTGATTCGATGATTCTTCATTGTTGTCTTCAGGATAATTTTTATTTTCATCTGGTTCAGGTGGATTGATAAAAGAATCCATATACGGCTTTGCATCAAATTTACCCGTTTGTTTTTCTTCAATTTCCCCGGAATTATTCTTTTTGGAATGTTCTTTAACTGCAGAATTTTCTGAAGACTTCCTTTTGACATGCACGGAATGGGCATCAATCAGATTTTCAAGCGAAAGGCAGGCATCAATGAATTCTTCAACAACTTCGTAGCCGAGTTTGTCAATGTATTGACGAACTTTGGAACCATGGTTGGCCATCTGGTCAAGCATTTTTCGATTCGTTTTTGAAAACCAGGCGTTGTTCTTAAAGAAATCGCAATGACCATAAACATGAGCAATAGTTAAGATCTGTAGTAAGTCGGTATTGTCTCTCATCAGGTAGGCAAGACACGGATTAGAATTGATAACCATTTCATACGGTAAGCCCGATACTCCGTAGTCATACATCATTTTTTGACGTTCATATGT
>JAJRVU010000076.1 GCA_024277145.1 Planctomycetota bacterium | reverse complement strand
CCATCCACAGGAGCATATTCCGCAGGCCGAATTAAATGAGGGTTGGCATAAGGATTCCCCATGGAAATGTTCATGAGTTTGACTCCCCAATCAACCATATTTTTTGCAAGGTGAATCGGTTCTTCCATTTCTTCTACAAGGTGGTCATCTGGATTTGTGCCAAACGCAACTTGAATCGGAAGATCATGCGGTCGCGGTTCTCCAACAGAATCTTTTTCGGAAGAGTGATAAGGAACCCCGTCATAAACATTTATGCGCGTTCCAATGATCAGGTCAGGCACTTCTTCTTTAATTCGGGTCACGATATTTCTGATGAGCCTTGTTCGGTTTTCAAGGGAACCTCCATAAAGGCCCGGCCGATTTTTTGCAGCAAGAAGTTCAGACAACAGATACCGGTGACACTGTTTGAGATCAATAAAATCCATTCCAATTTTTGCAGAAAGAATGGCTGCCTGCACATATTGATCTTCAATTTGTTTTAGTTCATCATCTGATAAAACGGGATAGGAATCATCCAGAATTTTTCCGGTTGATTTATTAATGGTTAAAGGATCGCTGATTGGATCATGTGTTGCAATGAGTGGCTTTTGAAAACTGTACCGACCGGAGTGGGTGAGTTGGATGCCTATGATTAAATCGGAGTCTGTTGAAAATTCCTTCCGATGATGAACGCGGGCTTCTTCATACATTTTTTCCAATGAATAAGCGGTGTGATCATTAATCATCAACTGTCGTGGATTCATTCTTCCTTCGGGAGTGATTGCAGTTGCTTCTCCCCAGATCAGCTTTGCCCCCCCTGCACCGAATCGTTCGTACCGCCTGTAGGTTAATTCATCGGGAACGCCTTCGTTTGTACCGTCACAACCTTCCATCGGTTGAATGGCCATCCGGTTTCCTGCAGTTTTATGTCCAATGGAAATTGACTGGAATAGCGGAGAAAAATCATCTGAAAGTGAGATGGAATGTCCGAGTTGTTGAGCATCCTGAATCAAATCATCCGCTGTTTTGTATTTGTAATACCGTGCCATTGTAATATTCCGTTTTGATGTTTTATCTGAATAGGTGTCTTGTTTTTAAAATCTGAAATTATAGAGGGCAATCACATTTGCGATTATAGAAAACAGATCATCAAACTTAACAATTATCTCAATCCCCTGCTAATGATAACAGTAGGGTAAGAGTCCAATCAGAAAAATAAAACGGATTAAAACAGGATTCCACTTGTTAAAAGCAATTCTGAAGAAAGAAGTTTTCAACGCCGGCTTGATTGCATTTCAGCTAATTCTCGTCTGGCATCTTGATTAAGCGACTTTTCGATTCCAGCGAAATGATATGATTTGCTTCCATCGAATTTTTCAATAAATTCTTCATACAGTCTTTTTGCTTCAGGTTGGCGACTCTTACCAGTGGATTTAATAACAGATGCTAATGCATACAATGCAGTTGCTTGAACCTCTCGGTGACGATTCTTTTCCAGAATTGTGCGAAGGTGTTGTTCGAATTCTGCAGCCCAGGCCGGACTCCCATTTCCTCTTCCCAAATTCTCGCAAAAATTGCAGATATCCGGGCTGTCAACGTGATATTTTATAATGAGGTCTGCAGCATCCTTAAAAGATTCAGGTGGTTCTGTAGCATCTTTATCAGTCGCTGCAATACTACAGATGATGGATGCCAGCAATCGTGCAGCTTGCGGATGTTCGGGATCTTTTTTGACACGATCAATAAGAATTGGGGCTAAACTCTGAATGGGAATTTCAGACATATTAGTCGATTCATAAAGTCCTTTTGAAACACTTTTTAAATCTGTATTAGTTGTGATTTTGATTAATTTTTCGACTGCTTCTTTTCCCTGTAAAGTATTTGGAGCACGGCAGGCAATTAATTTCAGGCAGGTTATTTCTATCCAGGTTCCTTTCTGCTGGTTGGCAATCTCCAGAAAGTTCTTGATAAATTCCTGTTCTCTATTCAGATAATTTTCGTCAATTTTTATCAATTCTTCTTGTGAATATGCATCTCGACGGTCTCTTGGAGAATTAAATAAATCTTGCGTCCAACCCCGTTTGATTTGCTGCATGATAAGAAGAACATCTTGAGGAAAGACTAAATCAGTCCCGAAAGAGGTTGGTTCAGTAATGATCATGTCAGAGCTTTTTTTGGCGGTTTCCGTTTTATTTTTGTTGAAAGGGAGTTCCGGCTTCTTGTTCATGAGGACTGCAGTGGTGGTTCCTCCGATCAATAATAAGACTGCGATGACACTGATGATTGCTTTTTTACCAGATGAAATTGCCATCCAGGTTGCTCCTTTTATTAATAATTGTTTTGAACTGATTGTTGTCGCGGAAGAAACGGTTCCCGTTGCTGAAGCAGATACAGTTGTGAAAGCCGTTTTTGCGAGACAGGCTGAGACTGTTTTTTGTAGCAGGGTTGTTGTTGCCCAGTCGGCTGAATGGGCTTGTGCGGTTTGCCAGACCGTCAGTACCGAAGCCAAACCGAGACCACGACGACGAAGCCTTTTCTTCAGTAGTTTTCGCCCGGTTTCCAGACTTGCTTTGACTGAGGCGACAGTAATATCTAATTCGCAAGCAGCTTCCTGACTTGTTTTGTGTTCGAGATAACAAAGAATTAATGGAGCATAATACTTTTCTGGAATCTGTTTGAGTTCTTCATGAAGAATGGATAATTCATCAAAGTCAATCTCTGGTTCCTGCTTGTTTGACATGGAAGAAGCCTCTGACAAAGGTTTGGTCTGTTCCCGATGTTTGCTACGAAGAATTTGAATGGACTCTCGCTGAGCAACGCTATAGAGCCAACTTGAAAGTGAACTCTGGTTCTTGATTGTGTTGGCTTTGTCCGCCAGAACAAAAAAGGCCTGCTGGAATGCATCTTCTGCATCATGCCGATTGCGAAGAGTTTGATAACAGACAGCTATCACCAGGGAAGAATGTTTTTCAATCAGCTTTTCAATTGCTTCAGGATCATGATGATCAATATATTTTTTAAGCAACTCAGCATCAGTCGGAGCCTCTGTTATTTTTGAGTCTTTTTTTGAAGGGTTTTCAGGCAAATTCATCAAATCATCTCTATGGGAAACACTTTGGAATACAATAGAGTAGTAGCAATTAGGGGATCGCTCGGCGGTAAAAATTTATGATTTTTCTGAATTATGTACGAATTATTATGTCCTCGGCAAAAGGAAGTCGGTTTAAACAAGGGAAAATTACTTTCCAAGCTCTTTGTTTTCTTGCTTCTTCAGGAAGCATTCTTCTATGGTTCCATTGAATTAAATGTGTAGAATAGAAGTTAATATTAACGTAGAAAATTCGTTGAAATCCTGTTTTTGGATCATTTTATTAAACAAAGATGAGTCACGCGGTTTCAATATGCGGATAAGGCAATGGCTTTGGAGATTCGATGTCCTATCGAACAATCAAAAAACTATTAGGTGAAACCAGCCTGGAGCGGAAATGTCGATTTCTGTTCGGCGGGGGCTTACTGATTTTAATCACAGGCAGTTTTTATATTTACAGTTCGGTGACGGAAACGCTGGTTTATTCAGCTAACCAGAAAACGGCAGATGCTTTGATTGCTGCCATCATGGGGGAGATGCATTACAAAGCGTGGGAAGTTGACGAAAAAATGGATGAAAAAATCGAGTCGGTTTATGTCGATTCGATGACAGATGAAATAAAAAGTTACAGTTGGTCAATCGTTGCTGCAAATTATCAGAATGCAGGTGCTCACCGTCGTCCCACCGGAGATACGGGGTATGAGGCACTTGAACTGTTGAAATCCGGTCAATCCGTTTTTATTGACGAGGATCGAAAAAACAATTATTACCATTACTATCGAAGAATTGATGCTGCTGAATCCTGTTTGAATTGCCATTATCATGGAAATACGGAAGCCAATGTCGCAAAAATTCTGCCGAATGACATGATTGGTATGGTCAAGGTTTCCATTCCATTGGATTCAACAAATGAAGTTCTCGATAAAAATAATGCTTACCTGATTTCGATGGCAATCATTACTGCTTTTCTGGCAATGGTTGCAGCTTATGTGATTGTGCGGTACGTCATCGTCAAGCCAATTCTTCACTTGAAAGATGTGAGTGACGAAATTGCGCGGGGTAATCTTGACTTGCGAGCAGATATTCGGACAGGTGATGAATTTGAAGAATTAAGCCACGCTTTCAATCGCATGCTTCGTCATCTTGTCACCGTGCAGGAAGAGTTACGCGAAGTGAACAGCGAGATGGATAATCGTGTTGACGATCTGGCTCATGTGAACCTTGAGTTGCATGAAATGAACAAGTTAAAAGATGAATTTCTTGCAACGATGAGCCACGAATTGAGAACACCTTTAAACAGTATTCTCGGCTTCAGTGATGTGCTCGGTGGGGCTACCAATCTTGATGAAAAGCAGGTTCGATTTGTCAACAATATTAAAACGTCTGGCCATCAACTGCTTCTCATGATTAATGATCTGCTTGATCTGGCGAAGATTGAAAGTGGAAAAATGGATTTGAAGCTGGTTGATTTCAAGTTGGAGAATTTGATTTCCAGCCTGGTAGATGCCATGCAGATGATGGCGACAAAAAGGAATATTGAAGTGACATATTCGGTAGAATCGATCATGCCTACGATTCATCAGGATTCCGGAAAAATCAACCAGATACTCTCCAACTTGCTTTCGAATGCCATCAAATTCACACCGGAAGGGGGACGTGTTCGCGTTCGTGCCTATCTGGAAAATGAAGGGATGTTCAAAGTTGTGGTGGAAGACACCGGCATTGGAATCCCTTTGGAAGATCAGGAAACGATCTTCGAGAAATTCCGTCAGGGACGAACCAATGAGGGGGAACGCGATGCGATGACGCGAGAATATGGCGGAACCGGGCTGGGTCTATCCATCGTGAAAGAATTGGCCATCCTTCTTGGCGGAACAGTTGATTTAGAAAGCGAATTCGGCAAAGGGTCAACTTTCACGGTTCATTTACCGGTCCACCTAAAACAGAAAGCTCACCGGAAAATTGAAGATTTTGATGATCCCCTGAAAGATTTTGAACGGGAACAAAATCGTGCACGGGTGACCAATCTTATTCGGGAAAGCAAGGGAGATTACGTCACGGAATAACGGTTTTACAACAGCACGGTCAAATAGAGATTCATGTGGAAATAAATATGAATGATTTTCATCCTGACCAACCCGTTTCAGAGAAATCTCAACAGCGGGATGAATTCTTAAACAGTAACCAGCGAAAACGTATCACCTATTTCAGGATGGCCATTGTTTGTGTCAGCCTGTTTATCATCACGTTTGTCGGACTTGCTTATATTACGATGCAACGTGACAGAATACGTGATGATGCTATTCAAACATTACGTGAAAAAGGAGTGACGTTTGCATTCATGCCTTCTTTAGTTTCACGAATATTTGGTCAGTCGCAATCTGCATCGTTAAGGGCTGTGTATGCAGATCAATCGACAATTTCTGATTCGGATCTGAAATTATTGAAACATTTCCCTTTATTGGAAAGTTTGCACCTTTATGAATCAAATGCGACCGATGAGGGGTTAAAGCATCTTGGCACGTTACAGAACCTTACAACACTTTCATTATATAACACTGCTGTCTCTGATGAAGGACTTCAGTTTATAAGTTCGTTGCCCAAACTCAATTATTTACAGCTTAATGGAACGAACGTGACCGATAACGGATTAAAATACCTGGCGAAGATGAAAGTACTCGTTGATGTCACACTCGATTGCAAAGGCGTGACTGATGAAGGGGTTAAGAAGTTTCGCCCGTTATGCCCTCATTTTATCGCAATTCACCGATAAATGATTGTATTCGGAATATTCACCGAAACGTTTTTTTCGAAATAAAAAAAGGCCGGGAGACTGAATCCCCCGGCCCTGATTTTTAACAATCTGTGATTTATTTCACGCGGAAAAATTAAGGAAGTTCCTTGATGAAGATATTCCGGAAGTAAAGAGTGTTGCCATGATTCTGCAATTCAATCTGGCCTGTTTCATAAATCGGTTTCTCTTTTTCCCACAAGTTTTCCATGACCGTGTTATCAACAACGGTTTTACCATTGAGCTTCACGGTGACTCTTTCACCGATCATTGTAATGTGAAAAGAGTTCCATTCGCCGACAGGGTTGTCCGCATGGACGATAGGAAACTTGGGGTTCTTTGCATTGTTCCAGAGGCTGCCTGATCCTTTTTCTGCACCATGTTTAAAAAGTGCGGGGAATTTCGTATCCCAGATTTGAACCTGTGGAGTTCCTCTTAAATAAATACCACTGTCTCCCCCTTCTTTGATTTTCCAAT
>JAJRVU010000075.1 GCA_024277145.1 Planctomycetota bacterium | reverse complement strand
GTAGGGTCTGCTGTGCAGACCATCAGGAAAGATTGCGTTATAATATGTCTGGTCTGCACAGCAGACCCTACACTTCTTATTTTCTTTGTGCCTTTGTAATCTTATTGGTAATAAAAGAATTATTTCTGGAATCATTCATTAGGCAAAGTTGCCCCACCTACGACATTTTGTAAGCATTTTAGTCCGGTTGATTGATTCAATTTCAGTTATTCCAACAAGGTTTCTTTACAGGTTTATAACTGTTCTTTCTGCTGGACCTGTGAATTTACTTTTCTCAGGGGTAAAATGCTTGATACCGGTTGAGGAATCATTGAATTCTCTCGAAGAAAAATTTTAAAGGATCAGATTCAGGTTACGGAATGTCACGAATTCACCAATTGACACCGGAAGTCATCAATAAAATTGCAGCGGGGGAAGTCATTGAGCGGCCAGCCAGTGTCGTGAAAGAACTGCTGGAAAACAGTATTGATGCGCTCGCAACACGGGTGGAAATTGAAGTGTTGGATGGGGGGAGTGAACTGATCCGTATTGTGGATAACGGAGAAGGAATTCATCCCGACGATTTTTCACTTGCAATCAGTTCGCATGCAACAAGCAAAATCAGTTCCGCTGATGAACTGTTTTCTGTTCAAAGCATGGGTTTTCGGGGGGAAGCACTTGCATCCATTGCAACAGTCAGTCGCTTTCAACTTCGTAGCAGGCAGGAAGATTCTGAAAATGGATTTGAAATGAATGTTCATGGCGGTATAGCTGAACCGATTCAACCGTGTGGTTGTCCTAAAGGGACTGTGATTGAAGTCAGGCAGCTTTTTTATAATACGCCGGTGCGCCGAAAATATTTAAAAACTCCCGGCACAGAATTCGGACACGTCAGCGAGCAGTTTACCCGGATTGCATTGGCTAATCCTCGCGTACATGCCATTTTAAAACATAATTCCAAAACTGTTTATGAACTTCCTTCTACGGACCATTTTCTGGATCGGATTCGATTATTCTATGGGAAAAAACTGACTGATAATTTGATCTGGGTCGAATCAGAATCGGATGGAATTCGGCTTTGGGGATACGTGGCGCATCCAAGCCAGACAAAATCAAACAGGAAAGGGCAGTACCTTTTTCTGAATGGTCGCTGGATTCAGGATCGTTCCCTTCAGCATGCGTTAACAGAATCGTACCGTGGTCTGGTGATGGTCGGTCGGCATCCTATCTGTTTTCTATTCATGGAGATGCCTGCAGATCAGGTTGATGTGAATGTGCATACTACAAAATCCGAAGTTCGTTTTCTGGATAGCCAGAGACTTTATCGTCAACTTCTTTCAACTATTCGGACTCGTTTTTTGAGCGAGGATATGGATTCCATTGTCAGTTTAAATGGAAAAAATCCCGATGCAAATTCGGGAACTGAAACTGATCCTGTCAAACAACGAGAAGTTCAGAATGAATTGGCCATGTGGGCCAAACAAGGTTTAAAAGATTGGCAACCGCCCGCTGAGGGAACTCCTCTCGTCACCGAATCAGAAGGGGTGATGCCTTATTCCTCCAACCCTTCCGCGCGAGAAGGGACCACATCTGGATTAAGTTTCAAGAATGAATGGAACCCTGAAGAGCCACAATTCCGTTCAGGACAGGGCGGGACAGGGGGAGACGCAGACGCAGGAAATCAATCTGGTTCTGCTGAATTGGGTGATAATTCTAAAACCGTTTCTCAATATTCTGAGATTCCTCGAAATGAAGGAACCGGGTTAAGGGTGATCCAGGTGATGGATTGTTATCTGGTTGCGGAAACGGAAAAAGGTTTGACGATCATTGATCAGCATGCATTGCACGAACGGATTTTGTACGAATATTTTCGTAAAAGAATATTAGAAGGGGGAGTTGAATCCCAAAGGCTTCTTGTTCCGAAAACGGTGGAACTTAGTCCTGCAGAGTCAGCTATCCTGCTGGAATTCAAAGACCTTCTTGGTGAGTTAGGACTTGGAATTGAAGATTTTGGAAATCAAACGGTATTAATCAATCGGTATCCATCCATGTTGAAACGGGTTAATTTGGTTCAACTTGTCAGGGATATTGCAGAATCATTACAGTCAGCCGGGAAGTCCCCAACCCGCCGGGATCTTCTGGATAGTTTGTTGCATATGATGTCGTGCAAAGCTGCAATCAAATCAGGTCAAAGATTAACCGATGAAGAAATGATCAGTCTTCTGGAACAGAGAGATTTAATTGACGATGCGCATCATTGTCCTCATGGTCGCCCGACAGCATTGAATCTCACACAAGATGAACTTGATAAACAGTTCGGCCGATTGGGATAAATATAATTAATTCCCAAGTAATTACTTTTCAGCAAGCAGTTGTTGTCCGACCTGATAAATGGATTGGGTATCCATCAAAAGGTCATTTCGGGTGAAAAGTTTTTTCAGGCAGGCTTTATGGATTTTCATTTTGAATCCACCCACGCCGATGGCTCCGTAAGTGAGAATTCCATCGATATCTTTTGCTTTATCCATCATGTCAATTCCTTCCAGACCAGCAGGGGGAACTGCATTCAAATCAATCGCTAATTTCAATGATGAAGCAGATTTCCATTCCGATTCAGGATAAAACTGAATCCCCGCTGCGCCGGCTGCAATGATTAGATTGACTCCATCCAGCGCTTCTCGTTTTTCTTTTTCTGAAGATATTTCGCAGGGAATAAGTTTT
>JAJRVU010000074.1 GCA_024277145.1 Planctomycetota bacterium | reverse complement strand
TGATCCATAGTGAGTTCACCACCGACTGCAACCATTGGTCGGTCTATACAAACCCATCGATTGTCGATTGTGTTTTTATCATCTAAAGAAACTGATTGATTGCAATTATTTGCAACATGTATGCTTGCATCATAAAGTCGAATGACTTCGTCGTGAATTTTGAGTGTTCGGGGAATCCAGATTTGATCTCCGAAAACACGTGTTAATCTTTCTGCGATACTTGTTTTGCCGTTTCCCGGGTTGCCGTATAAAAACATTCCTGACCCTGCATAGACTGCTCGTCCGACTTGCCCCAGTAATTCTGATCCGATGGACATGTCATGGAATGCTGCTTTAACTGAAGCAGGAGTTGGTTTCACTTTAATGACTGACTGGATAGCCACACTGTTGATATAGTCTTCCAGTTCAACAGGAGCAGAACCGAAGTAAGTATTAATTTCGAGTCGGCGTTTTGCCAGGTTCGCTCCGTTATCCGTCAGCGTATACATGTAGTCATCAAGAAGGCCTGCTTTTTGAATTGTAATTAACTGCTCAGTTTTCCATTGACTTAAAAGTGGATCAATGATGGAACGTGGAAGTTTCACTTGAGCGCAGATAGCCGAACATCGAGAGCTTGTTGAGTACAATAAATATTTGAGAACAAGAGAAAGGACTTCTTCATCAGAGAGCTTTGCCTGCTCCAAAGTTTGCGGGCATCTCGGAATAAATTTCTTTCCTGCCTGTTCCATTTTAGATATGGGCGTGGAATTTGGTTGTTTGTCGTACAATTTAGAACCATTTGCTGGAAGTTGGCCATTAATTTTAGCAAGGAGAACTTCAAGGTCCTGTTTAGAATCAATATTACTCATTATCACTTCATCCCATTTAATTCGTTACTTTTAATTCAATTTTGGAGAATGACATTTCTAGTTTTGATAGAGCGCATATCATTCCCGGTTTGTGTCCCTATTGAATGGTGAGATGCAGAGACAATATACAGAGACAATGAACTTTAGGTCAGAAACGCTCAGTTAATGTGAAAATTTTGGCACAGATTGCTCCTCAGGCCTTTTTTTATCGGTTTAATAGTCATAACCGGAATTAAAAGTGGAGGTATTTGTCGGGAAATAAAGGATTCAAGTGGGGTTATAAGGGGTATACGGGAATGGGGCAGCGTCATTCTCGGTGGTTCGTTTTCGTTATTCCAAATTACCTATTTGGCTGAAATTGACATTTTATGGAAATAATCTGATTTTTGACGACTCAAATCTTCCTGTTGACTTAAAGGCGTTATTTTTCCTACTCTTTCGTCGAAATTATCCCCCTTCTATCAAATCAGGAAAAGAGAAACATGGCGCTGCCTGCTGAAATTGGATATCAACCGGCTGACTGGAATCACAATAATTCAAAAATTGAGTTGGAATTGATTGATTGCACTCATTGTGGAAGTTCCAACTACAAAACACTATTGATTGAAAAAGATTATAAGACCGGAATTGGTGGTTCTTTCCGTGTCGTTCAGTGCACCGATTGCGATCTGGTTTATACAAATCCTCGGCCGACACCTGAAAGCATTGGCGTTTTTTATCCTGATGATTATCAATGTTATGTATCGAGAGATAAAGAGAATAGTTGGCAGGCAAATTGGAAACGAGATCTCGAACGAGCGGTCCTACAGAATTATTACGGGTATCCCTCAGATAAAATTACCCTGGCGACAAAACTGAAAGCGTGGTGGGGGAATAAACGGATTCGAAGAAACCGACAACGGATGGGTTGGATTCCTTATCGTAGTCCGGGCAGACTGCTTGACTTTGGCTGTGGAGCAGGAGCATTTCTGTTGCAGATGAAAGAATATGGCTGGAAGGTGGAAGGGCTCGACTTTTCAGAACTTGTTGCAAATCAGGTGACAAAAGAGACCGGGATTCCTGTTCACATTGGAACGTTACCTCATCCTTCCGTGAAGCCGGAATCGTTTGATGTTGTGAGCATGTGGAATTCTCTTGAGCATGTTTACAGTCCGCGAGAAACCATTCGTTCAGCCGGTGAAGCATTAAGAAAAGGTGGGCTTCTGGTCGTTGGTGTTCCTAATAAAGCTTCCCGGGGATTTGAAACATTCAAAAGCAAATGGTATGCCTTTGACGTGCCTCGCCATTTAACACATTTTACACCAGACACATTGGAAAATACGCTTGAAGCAGAAGGCTTCAAAATGGTTTCGATGACTCATATTTCGCGGCCAGCTATCCTTCGGAAGTCAGCGAGAATCTTGAAAAAATCGGGAGAAGGCCCTGCATGGAAAACATGGTTTTCCAATAAACAGTTGGCAACATTTTTTGCAGATGGTGGAGAGAAAAGAGGGAAGGCTGATTTTATCAGGGCCATCGCAGAAAAAATTTGAAAGATAATCAAGTCGAAAATAATTCAAGAATAGTTTTAAAATAAATCAGAAGAAAAGTTTTGTGAATCCTATAAGGGAATATATTCATGGGCGATATCAATCAATTCAATCTCGTTAAAAAACTCAGCAGTCAATTAAAAGGGCCGTTTCTTGAAATTGGTTCTAAAGATTACGGCAACACCCAGAATTTGCGCCCCATTCTTTCTGAAGGTGAAGAATATATTGGCATTGATATGGCCGAAGGACCGGGCGTTGATACGGTTCTGGATATGACAACTCCGTTTGAAAATGTTGATCAGGCTCTTTCGCACGCTCGGTTTGAAACCATTATCTGCCTGAGTGTTCTGGAACATTGTGATCAGCCTTTCAAGATGGCAGAAAATATTACGAAGTTATTAAAACCGGGTGGAAAACTGGTTGTCTGTGTTCCGTTTGTCTGGAAATTTCATGGCTATCCTTCAGATTACTGGCGGTTTACTCATGAAGGTGTCAAAAAATTGTTTCCCGATCTGGAATTCGAAATGGAATCAAGCACTTCAGCGACTTCCCGTTTAGATGAGTATAAGCCTCTGGATGACAATATCGGTAAAGTCATGCTTTCCTCTCGTGATCATTACCAGGAAGGGCATTACCTCCGCGGAATGATTGCTAAAGTTCTCAGGTTCATGGGGAAATTCAAAATGCTTTCCTGGTTGACCGGATACCGTTATGTGATGGTTCCGACAAGTATTTTCATGGTTGGAAAAATACCAGTGAAAAAAGAAAATGTTTCACACAATCGGGAACTGGAAAGTGTATCAAGTTAGTTTATTAGTTTTCACGTCTTAGATATTCATATAGTTTTAGTTTAACCAGGAGTGCTCTGTCGAGCTTTCAATGTCAAACTGTAATTTTCAATCGGCACGCTCGTTGGCGTGCATTTTTATCTGGACTCGGTGCATTAATTTTGAGTTGTAGTATCAGGAGGTCTTCGTGGGCTGGATGCAGCGTTTAAAATCGGAATCTTGCATGCGGTTAATCCGAACAGGGTTACCTCGTCATGTCCTGCGCCATCTCATATTCACTCACAATATCGGTGTCGGTTCCCGGGTGCTGGATGTGGGATGTGGCCGTGGCGATCTCGTTCGTTTTTTTAATCAATTGGGAATTAAGACTTCCGGAATTGATGAACGTTACAAACGTGTTGCAGTCGGTTTGAGAGAGACACCTTCTCTTGATCTTCAGGATGGCCCGTTAAATGAAATGGTTTCGACATTTCATGACAAGTTTGATTTGGTGATTGTCAGACGATTTGGCGAATATGAAAATTCTCTTTTCTCGCCGGAATCTTTTGAGACAACAGCGATGCTTCTCTCGTTAATTAAAGCAGGAGGCTCACTCGTATTTCTTCAAAAACGGGAATATGGTTCTGAATATGAAATCACAGGGCATGTCGGGGATTGCTTTCGCAAGCATCTCGATAATTATCCTGTTGAATGCCAGGTAGCAGAATTTCCTGACAAATTATTACACCGCAAATCATTTCGACGTTTTTTTTCAAAACGACCGAGAGCAGGCTATTTCACCGCTTCTGTCACTTTGAATGAAAAAGCAGCTCGAAGCCCGGAGAAATGGCTTTATATTGCAGAGGCTGCCAGCATGAAGTTTCGAGTTCCCTGCTGCATCTGGAGTGCGGAAAAATTCATCACCGAACAGAAGAAGCGACCTGCTGCCTGAAATTGTCATTTTTGCAAAGAATGCTTTTCAAAGCTGGTTCACTCTGATCTCATCTTTTTCGTGATAAAACGAAAAGCTATACTTCGAGTCATTCGGATCATTCGGAAACAGACAGTTCCAGAGCAGACTATTCTAAATCAGGGCCCTTCTGAAATTCTTTTTCAGAAATCCGCTTTTGTCTAGCTGAACCAATCAAAGACTTGAGAAACACGATTTTAAAGGACGAAGGAGCAACCATGAGAACCATCGCTGTGATGAATCAAAAAGGTGGCGTTGGAAAAACAACCACAAGTGTCAATCTTGCAGCGAGCCTGGCACGGCAAGGAAGAAAAGTCTGTTTGATCGACTTGGATCCACAAGGTCATTCTTCTTTACATCTTGGAGTTGAAGCCTTTTCTGATACTTCCACGGTGTATCAGGTATTTTCCAAACGTCAGACGTTAACAGAAGTTCAGAGACTGGTTGCCAAGAACCTCTGGCTTGTTCCTTCCAATCTTGATCTGGCTGCAAGTGAACTGGAACTGGTTGATGCGCGAGATCGAGAAGTTGTTCTGCGTGAAGCTTTAAAAGAGGCCACCAAAGAAGATCCATTTGATTATGTCATCATGGACTGTCCCCCATCATTGGGTGTTCTGACCGTGAATGCATTAACCGCAGCGACTGAAGTATTCATTCCTCTTCAACCTCATTTCTTTGCCTTGCAGGGTCTTTCCAAATTATTGGAAACAACTGCTTTAGTTAGAAGAAGATTAAATCGTGATTTGATTGTCAGCGGGATTATTCTCTGTCTTTATGAAACAGGAACACGCCTGGCTGCAGACGTGACCGATGATTTGATGGAGTTCCTTAACCAGAGTGATCCTGAAGCTCCCTGGGCAACTGCAAAAGTTTTTGAGAACCGAGTCCGAAGGAATATCAAATTGGCGGAAGCTCCCAGTTTTGGTCAGTCAATTTTTGAGTATGCTCCGAATTGTCCGGGTGCTCTTGATTACTGTGCATTGGCGAAAGAAGTGATAGATCTTGAAGAATCAATCGCTCAAAACGCTTCAAATGGCGAAGACTGTTCTGAGACGATTCCATTTCGCAAAGCTGCGTGATTCCGGGATGAATTGATAACTCTTACACCGAGATTTTTCTTGTAAGCACCGATTGGAAAGCCTTTGGTGTTTTTGTGAAAGAGAAAAGTCCTTCTCCTCCACCATTCTTATTGAATCACAGATAAGCACAGAGAGACTCAAGTGGAGCGTTCCAGTTTTGTTCGAGTCGCTTTAAAATGTAGTCCGTGTTTATCTGAGTCCATCAGTGGTTCCTTCTTTCCAATATTAATTTGTCTATTAATATATTCCCATTGAGTTTTCAGGAGTGCATTTTAAGCAATAATTCAGATCAAAGTCATTTCTCGGTCTGAAATTTCTTAAAAAAACAGCTGTATCTGCAGGAAAATGGGTATTTCTCAATAATCTGAAAAAACTTCAATTTTTTATTGAATCATTTTATTGGTTAAAACGTCATAACAATTAACCTATCTATATTAATGTATCTTGCTTAATTAACCCAAAGTTAATATTTTCAGTTGTTATAGGATATTTTGTTAAGAATCGTTCCAAGTCAAAATAGGTGATCTATCGAGAATTGGCTGAATGGTCTTAATAATTATGAAATAGCAACGTGACTGCAAGGGAAGCTGAAATGCGTGCAATGAGACTCAATCTGCTGCTGATAATCACACTATCTGTTCTTTCTTTCACCACTTCCATATTTGCTCAGGATGATACTCCTGCGAGCAAGTCGAAGGATTCTTCCACCCCGGATGCAACAACGGATGAAGGGGGCAAACCTGATAAAAAAGCTTCTGTAAAGGAAGACGATTCAAAACAGGAACAGGCCTGGAAGAACCTGATTTACATCCCCTATAAAAACTTCAAAAAAGTTTTTGAAGAGAAGGAAGGTTCTGTACTGATTCCTTACAAGGAATATATGGAACTCCTGAAGAAAGTACGCGAGCAGGTTTTAAATGCACGGGGTCAGGCATTGACAGTTTCTGCAGTGATTACCGAATCTCATTACACCGCAAAAGTGGATGGTGATTTTTCCAGGATTCATGCAGTATTAAAAATTCAGGCACTCAAGGCTTCCTGGAACGAGGTGGCTTTAAAATTTGGAAATGCGGCGATAGGCAAAATCAAATCTTCTAAAGGAGAAGTTCTTCTGCGCGGAGCGGGCAAAGGAGAGTACCGGTTAATGCTTCCTGAGAAAGGGGAGTATGAAGTTGAGATCGATTTATCAGTCAAAGTTCAGACTTCTCCTGATGGTCGCAGTTTCTCCTTCCCATGCCCGACAGTCGGAATAACAACGTTAGAGGTCAGTATTCCGAAAGCAGATCAATCAATTGAAATTCAGCCACAGGTTGTTGCAGTTCCCGTCAAGGCAGAAAAAGGGAATAGCCAGGTTAAAGCAAACCTTGGTTCCACAGAAAATATTTCGGTCCGGTGGTCACCAAAAACAGGTAGCAAGCCAGAGATGGAACTCCTGACATCGGTCACCAATGAATCACATGTCTCCATTTCTGATAACCTTGTTCACAAACATGCAAACCTTCAGTACGAGGTTCTTCGTGGAGAGCTTTCACAACTGGAATTAGTTGTTCCCGTACAGGATCGTATTCTGGATGTCTCATCAAGTAATGCAAGAATCCGTCAATGGAAACTCAAGAAAGAAAAGAATTCCCAGAAGATCACGGTTGATTTAATCAGTCCTGTGACCGGAAAGTTCAACATCGAAGTTCATACGGAATTAGCGCTTCCGGAAAAATCATTTTCCGTAATTGGAATTGAAAAAAATGGTGCGGTTTCGGGAATTCATTCCTTTGGTGCTGTCCGAGAAAATGGCCGACTGATTCTGACGCATTCTGAAGAACTGGCTGTGACGATTGAGGATAAACAGGGATTGACCAGAATTGACCAGTCCAAAATTCCAGCTTCATTAAAAGGGGCAAATACGTTTTCGTACCAGTTTTATAATCCTCAGGTGAAATTAGCCATTTCAACATCGTTGTTAAAACCACGGTTGATTGTCAACCAGAATCTGCAACTGAGAATTCGGGATGAACTGATTCATGTCTATTCACAAATAGGTTATCAGGTTGAACGAGCAGGGATTTTTGATGTACAGATTGAAATTCCTGAAGGGGTGGAGGTTGAAGCGGTTCGGGGAAAAGAGGTAGAGAAGTTTTCGTTCGATGAAGATTCTAAAACGGTTACCGTCAATTTGAAAAAAAGGCTTAAAGGAAGTTTTCAATTAACTTTAATTGGTCGGCAGCCTGTCAGTGAAGGAAAAAAAATACTTCTTCCGATTCCTAAACCTGTCGGGACTGATCGTGAAACCGGATTGATACGGGTTTATGCACCACAAAGTATTGAATTGATTACCAATGAGAAAGAACTGAAGGGCGTTTATGAATCTGCAGGTGGTGTGAATAAACGAGATCACATGTTGCGTTCTCAATGGGCATATAATCATCGACCTGTTGAAATATCGGTTTCCATTAAAAGAAAACCTACCCGGTTGACAGCGACAGTTGCAACAACGGTGAATGTGCAGAAAGATCTGACGCAGGTGACAAGCACGTTGAAGTACCTGATAGAAAATGCTGGGGTGGATACTTTCCGAATTGCAGTGCCAGAGTCGATTAAAGATCAGGTGCAAATTGAAGCAAAAACTAGATCGGGACAGCCTTCCATCCAGCAGAAAATATTGGAGAAAGAAGCTAAAGATGGTTGGGCGATCTGGAAAGTGAAATTACAAAGAGAAGTTCTCGGCTCATACGTATTTCAGGTTCGCTTTGATTTAAAACGAGATGAAAAATCAAAAGATGCAGAGACGATTAGCATTCCTCGTGTTGTCGAACTTGTTGATGAAAAATCCAAGCCGACATTGAGTATCTCTCGAATACAGGGGGAAATTGCAATTCAGAAAGAGCGATCACTTTCTCTTTCTGCCAAGCTGGATCAAGGTGAAGCAGAAGCGATTGATGTCCGCGAATTAAAAATGCTTTCTCAATCCGGGTACCAGGCATATCGATATTACAGCCAACCTGTTTCGCTGGTGATTAACCGTTCAGAACATGCTATTCAGGAAGTGATTAAAACAGTTGTCTCCCGAAGCTTGTCAGAAGTTGTGATCGGGCAACAGGATGATCAGGCAACGTACCGATGCAGGTATCGTATTCAAAGTAGTGAACGGCAAAGGCTCTCCATCTGGTTACCTACGGGGATTGAACCACTCGGAGTTCTGCTCAATAACAAAACAATCTCTCTTGAAAAAAATGAAGAGGGTGAAGCAGAAGAAGGTTGGAGCAGTTACCTTGTTAATATATCTCGTGATTCTTCTTCTGATATTCCATTTGTTTTGACATTACAGTTCCGTTTGCCAATATCTCCTGTTCCCTTTGAATCTGCAGGTGGAAAATTACAACTCCGATTTCCACGGATTGAAAATGAAAAAGGTAAAAGCCTTTCTGCTGCAACAATGCAATCTCGGGTGGCTCTCTGGATACCGGACCAATACAGTATTGTCGGGATTCCGGAAGGTTTCATCCCTGATAAAATTGTTCGGTTGAGTTCTGCGTTTGGTTTCTTTTCCAGGCAGGATCGTGATACGGCTGACCTTGATGCATGGTTTGGCCAAGGCAAAAAAGGTTTGTATGATTTTCCACAAATTGGTCATGTTTATCGTTACAGCAAACAGGGTGGCAGCGTTGAGGTGGTTCTCTCCTGGTGGAAACGAAGCTGGTTCAGCCTTTATATCAGTGCAGGCGTTTTCTGCATTGGATTAATTCTTTCGCGTACAAGATGGCAAAACCGGTTCAGTGTTATCATTATTGCCTGCCTTGCTTTGGCTTTGTATGGTTTGAAAGATCATGTGATCATTTATCATTTTCTCTCTGCAGCCAGCTATGGTCTTCTAGCGACTTGTGCTCTCTGGGGTGTGGATACCTTGTTTGGAAAGAAAATATCTCCCAAAGAAAAACCTGCTGCTCCGGTAAAGGATCCTGTTACTGATCAGCCTGTAGAAAAAACAGAAGTGGATCAGGCCGAGAAAGGGAAAACAGATTCTCCAGAGAATAAGGGTGCTGAAAATAACAAGAAGGATGAAAAAGAGACAAACGGAGATGAGAGTCCGCCTCAGGATCAGTCCTGAAAAGGAGTTCGTTAATCACGCTTGTTATTTTATTCGATCAACTTCCCCCAGTTAAAATAAGACAGCTAAAAATTAATTTGTTCTGTTTTAACTGACTCTAAATAAAAGGCAGAAAAATGTTTATTCATCAATTTTTTGCAATATTGCTTCAAAAACCGAAACGTCTTACGTTTTATTCAGTCATGATTCTTTCCGTTCTTTTCCTGTTTAGCGCAAATGCAATTCAGGCAGAAGAAAAACGGACTGAGGCAGAAGGATATGAAAATCGTGTTTTTGTTCCTTTTTCTGAATTGGATTCGATCTTCGGAAGTGATGAAAAAGGGATCCTTCTTTCGATCGATAAATTCGAAGAACTTGAGAAAAAAGCTCGTAAAAACAGGAAAGCTGTTCCTGCATCGGTCAAAAAACTGAACATCACCGGAATTCAATACCAGGCTGAAATTCAGAATGAAACCATTGTGATTTCAACCGAGATTCAATTGCAGCAATACCAGGAAGGTTGGCAGTCCGTTTTATTGCCGATCAAGGATTTATTTGTTGAAGAAGCTCTTCAGGAAAAATCTCCTGCTTTGTTAGGGAGAACCGGGAAAGGTCTTCATTTATTTCATCAACATTCAGGTGAGTTTTCGATCAATCTTAAATTGATTGCTCCTCTAACTTCGCTAGGAAGTGATCAGCTTGCCTCCTTTCAATTGATTCCCTCAAGCAATGCATCCTTTCAATTCCGAATTCCCGTTGGAAAATTTCTTTATATTGATGGTTTAAAAAGTTCCTCACCCGAAATCAAAGAGAAAGAAAAAATATTCACGATTGAAACAGGGGGAAAAGATCAACTGGAATTACGGATCACAGATAAAAAGGTGGATCAGGTTTCTGACGCACTTCTTTTTGCCAGTACCGGGGTGAATGTTTCGTTGAATCCGGGAGAATTAAACTGGAATGCAAAAACGACTGTCCAGATATTTGGTCAGCAAATTGATCAATTGAATTTTACTATTCCTGCATCGCTTGAAATTACAGAAATCAATTCGCATGGATTGGAATCGTGGAACTTAACCGAGCTAGAAGATGATCGGCTTCAAATTGAATTGAAATACCGACAGGCTTTTA
>JAJRVU010000073.1 GCA_024277145.1 Planctomycetota bacterium | reverse complement strand
CCCGCTTTTTCGATGAGGAAGAACCGGATGATCGCTCCCTTTTCTTTTTTCCTGATACCCCAGACAGAACATCATCTGAAACATTACGTTGTTTCAGAGAGACGGTTTCTAAATCGTCGATCAAGTCCTGTGGTGTTTGATATCTATCTTCTGGGTTTTTCGCAAGCATCCGATGCATGACAGCCACAATCGACTCTGGAACTTTATCATTCAGAGCACGTGGATCGGGAGGAGGTTGCGAGGCATGTGCATTGAGTTTGTTGGTCATACTTCCTTTGCCAAACGGAACTTTCAGCGTCAGCATTTGATACCAGGTGCAGCCGAGCGAATAAAGGTCGCTACGAATATCAGCAGCTTTGCTATCGCGTGCCTGTTCGGGAGACATGTAATCGACTGTTCCAACAGTTGTTCCATCTCGCGTGATTCCGGTCTGAGCAGAATCGTCCATTGTTCGAGCAAGCCCCATATCTGTCAGCTTGACGACTTCATCGGTATCAATTAATAAGTTAGAAGGTTTGATATCGCGATGAACAATATTTTGCTGGTAGGCATGTTGCAATGCCTCTGCTGTTTGGAGCACAATATCAACTGTTCGTTTGACAGACAGGATCCCCTCCTTTCGGAGAATGACCAGAATATCTTGACCTTCAATATATTCTAATGCGATATAAAAGCGTCCATCTGCTTCACCTGCTTCGTAAACGGTAACAATATTTTGATGTTTGAGATTTGCTGCTGCCCGTGCTTCTGCTTTGAAGCGTTTTACAAGAATAGGATTTGTTGCCTTGGAAACAGGTAACACCTTGAGAGCAACAACACGGTCTAATTCCATATGCTCTGCTAAAAAAACTGTTCCCATTCCTCCCGAACCGATTTTTTTGAGAATGCGATATTTCCCCAATATTTTGACCGGTGGAGATTTTTGTACCGGTGCTGTTTTCTCAGGAGATTTTGTCCTGGGGGGAAGTTTTGGAGTTGGATTGATTGTTGGATTAGAAGACATCTGATAACCAAAATAGCGCTGGATGAAATCAAATAGAAACAGACAGAAAAGGCTTACACCAATTGTACCATGTTTTAATAGCTTTGACTACCAAAAAATTATTGTTTACTCCTCATTCAGCCCTCTTCAGGATCAGCGCGTCTCAATTGAATGAACCTCAAACCAAATAGCAACATGATTAAAGTCCCCCATGCCCCCCCTGCGAGCATCAATAGGCTGTTCGGGTGTCCAAAAATCAATCGTGTTTCAGTCCAAAGCCAATGCCAACTGAACAAAACCACCACTGCCCCCGCACAAAGCGAAGGACCAAAAGGAATATAATTTTTCTCACCACGTAACCAGACAATCCCTCCCATCACAATTCCGCAAGCAGGTGCAATTAAGAAAACAAACATCACTGGTTGCCAACCTAAAAAAGAACCAATCATTGCCATTAACGTCACATCCCCAAATCCTAGAGATTCCTTTCCTAGAATGAGGGAAGATGTCACACGGACAAGCCAGGTCACACCTGCTCCTGCTAACCCTCCCACCAACGCCACAACTAATCCATGCCAACGTTTGTACTCAGGTATCCAATCTGGTCTGTAGGGACCCTGTATTCCATCTATCTGCTGACTCCAATCAACCCACAGGTGCATCATTTGTAAATGTCCTGAGACAAATGCAGCAATCAGGGCAATCAACAGACCAGGAATAATTGTGGCATCGTGAATAATGTACTCTCGTAAATCGGTCGCTGTGGCTGCAATTAAAAGTGTCACGAATAACAACTGATAAATAACACGTCCCCACAACCAGAAGTCACCCGGTTGAACTTCAGGAAGTGCCTGCTGACACCTGAGTTCTATCACTGCATAAGGTAACAAAGCATACAATAACCCAGTCACTATCATCATCCTCATGCGGAAGAGAAATTGAGAAGTTTTTTTTGTGGAAGTCGATTCAGAAACAGGCAATGGAGTTAAGTAATCAACCCAATAGGAAATCGCCCAGCCGACGAATAGTCCTAACAGAAATAATAAAAAGTAAACCGACATTAATTACTATCCTTCAACCAAAATGGCAGCCAATAAGACTGATTGAAATCCTAATATCTAAATCCTAAACAAATACTAAATCCTAAATCCCAATGTTCAAAACAACCAGACCATTGAACACAATAATAGAAGCATTATTTCTCCTCAATGAACATGTTTCTCTGTCAAATTGTGATTATTTTTGTCATTTGGATTTTTGAAATTAGGATTTGTTTAGGATTTAGATATTAGGATTTATTGCTTGTTCACCATAATTACAATCGCATAATAAACTAAATTTCCACAATAGCACGTTATCCAACATGTCGCTATAATAGAAATCAATCGACCAGAAAAACAGGTCTTCTGTCACTGATTATTCTAAAGAAAGCGACATTTTTTGTGACTACCACGACACCAAACAGCCTGAAATCTGAAGTGGCTTCAATTCGTACCAATGCGTTCCAATTGTTTGATGATGGTCTGTGGGGAGAAGAAATTGCTCGGGCAATTTCTTCAGAAACCGATTCGATATTAAGAAAAATCTTTGAGAAAAATCTTCATGAATTCAGTGAAGATGAGATTGAATTGATCAGCCAGCACTCTGCGATGATTGCGATTGGTGGTTCAGGTCGAGGAGAACTTGCTCCCTATTCTGATACTGATTTGCTCTTTCTTTATCGTCCACCCGTTCGAGAATTATTCTCCGAACTGACATCGAACGTTGTCCGTGATTACTGGGATGGGACAATGAAACTGGGGCATAGTTTGCGAACACTTGATGAATGTCTGGCTCTCTCTAAAAAAGAAATCGAAGTAGCAACAGCATTGGTTGAAGCACGGTTGCTATGGGGAGATGAAAAACTTTTTGAAGAATTGACAACAAAATTTGAGAAACAAGTCACCGGATTTGGTCAAAATCATTTTATTCGCAATTGCATTGAGTCTCGCAATACCGAACGTGCAGAATTAGGCATGTCTCCCAGTCAGTTAGAACCAAACGTCAAATGTTCTTCAGGGGGATTACGCGATTTGCATTTGATTCGTTGGATTTCGTTCGCTCTCTTTGGAACAACTGATTTAGCGGTTTTACGCAAGCAAGAAGTGATTAACGAAACAGACTATCAAACATTGGTCAATGCACATGAGTTTTTGTTACGGATTCGAATCAATTTACATTTTGAAGCATTGCGCGAACAAGATGTTCTGACACGAGATGATCAACTTCGGATAACGAAAGAGCGAAACATCATCAGCGAAGATGGGCAACGTCCGGTCGAACTGTTTATGCAAGGTTATTTTCAACAAAGCACAGCAGTGGCAACCTTTTGCAAACATTTTGAAGCAACCCACAAACCACGTACATTTTCATCGCATATTTCCCGGTTGTTCTCTTCAACTTTTCCGAATGGTCACTATCGATTTGCAAATCAAGAAATTGATATTCCACCTCATTTACGAGAAGCATTTTGTGGAACATTGACTCAGGTATTGAAAGTTTATCGAACAGCAGCACTTTCTGGAGTCTTGCCAACGGCTAGTCTTACGGAAGAAATTAAAAACCGTGTCCAATCGTTTTCAGATGAAGAACTGACTCCTGAAAACAGCATGTTGTTTTTAGATATTCTTCGTTGCCATGAAGGGCTTGGAGAAATACTACGGAACATGTACTCAACAGGTTTACTGGAAATCATCATTCCAGATTTCACCCGCACACGCTGTTTGTTGCAGTTTAATCAATATCATAGTTATACCGTGGACGAACATACGTTGCTCTCAGTTGAAGCAGCCACCCATTTTGAAAAAGTGGAATCTCCACTCGGTGCCGCTTACCGTCATTTGAAACATAAAGAATTATTACATCTAGCATTATTATTGCATGATCTGGGGAAAGGTTTTGAAGAAGATCATAGTGATGTTGGTAAACGCATTGCAGCACGGATTGGAATTCGATTGCATCTCTCCGAAGATCATCAGTCTCTCATTACATTTTTAGTTCACAAACATTTAATGATGTCGCATCTTGCGTTTCGTCGTGACTTGAATGACCCTGCATTGATGAATCAATTAACACATGATGTCGGTTCCGCAGAAACCTTGAGTATGTTGTATGTTCTTTCAGCATCCGATTTAACAGCAGTCGGTCCTGGTGTTTTTACAACATGGAAAGAAGAATTACTGACGGAATTATTTAATCGTTCATTACTCATCCTCAGCGGCAAGCAAACTTTGT
>JAJRVU010000072.1 GCA_024277145.1 Planctomycetota bacterium | reverse complement strand
GTTTGTCCCGCTGTCAAATGGAAGTGCAAAGGAAATCCATCTGCATCACACACAATGTGAATTTTCGTTGAAAATCCGCCACGCGAACGCCCTAATGCGTGGTCAGCAGGTTCATCGGGATCCCTTTTTTTCCACCACCTGCTGCACATCTGGCTGCTCGAACAATTGTGCCATCCACACACCACAGGCTGTTTTCACCGTTATTCAGGTCGAAGTTTGCAGATCGTAATCGATTCAAAATCTTGTCGAGTGTTCCATCCCTGTTCCATGTATCAAACAAATCCCAAACAGTTCCCCATTTTCCGAACTCCGTGGGGAGGTCTCTCCAAGCTGCTCCGGCTCTCGTCATCCAGAATATTCCATCAACAACATTCCGACGATCAACCGGTGGTCTTCCAGTTTTAGCAGGTGGCGGAAAGATATCTCCTATGAGTTCCCACTGTTCATCGGTCATTCGCTTTCTTGCCATGTCGTCCTCCCTGACAATGTGAATTAGAATGTGATTTAGAATTCAAACAAACAAATCTTGACAAAAAGTTAAATCCAGTGGAAGATCAGTTTTCTGACAGAACCTAGATATCTGGATTTCCAATCTGTTCTGTTTTTAATATCATTTTTTGTTGAAACTCTTGCAGGTGATGCTTTTGTTTTACATCACAACTCAACCTAATCACTCAAACTGAGCGTTTTTTTTGACCGATGAAGGAGAAATATTATAAACATCCCTATATTTTAAGGCTTTAAATGGATAGGGCTCAGTTTGAGTAACCAGTCTCTACTCCATTATCCATCTTGACTGAAATCTCACACAAATGGATTATCTTCTAAAATTTCAGTTTTTTAAATCCCGAACTTGACTATAGCAGTTCACCTTGGCTATTATATTTGCACGCAAGTCTAAAGCAAACCGACGTTCGTGGGTTTACCCAATTCTTCCATGAACTGTGGTTAGATTAATATCTAGTTTACTGATCGATAGTCTGTTTTTACATGGAGATATTCAATGGTCCGCTCTCTTGTTAATTCTGGAATTGTACTGTGTTTGTTGACGCTGGTTGGTCTTAATCTAGCTTCTAATCCGTTTTCACCTAATGCTTACGCATCGGAGTCAGCCTGTGAAGGTGATCCTCCAAATTCGAGTTGTTATTGTTGTGAAAATTGCGGATGTTGGATATGTGACTAACTGTGATGCCGTAGGTTTAGGGTTGTGTGTTGTATCTCCTTCCATCTAGGCCATCTCTTTTCATTATGAACCTCCCCAGAAATAGTGGGCGCTCAAATAAGAGTGTATACTATTAACAGGAGGAAATTCAATGAACAAGAAATCATCACAGTCTAAAAGAACTCGTCGCAATTTCAGCGATGAATATAAAATAGAAGCGGTCAAAATGGTCACAGAACAAGGATACAAAGTAACCGAAGCTGCAAAACAACTCGGCATCAATCCAAACCAAATACACCGTTGGAAAGATCAATTTTCTGAACAGGAAGAATCATCTGATAATGAAGAACTTAAGCGACTGCGAGCAGAAGTCAAAAGGCTCAGAATGGAACGTGACATCTTAAAAAAAGCGACGGCCTTCTTCGCAAACGAAAAGAACTGAGATGTCAGTTCATCTTGAAACACAGAAAGCAGTGGTCAATTACAGCAATGTGTCGAGTCCTCAAGGTCTCACGCAGTGGCTACTACTCCTGGCGAAGTCGGCCTGAAAGCAAACAGTCCCAGAAACGAAAAAAACTATTAAAAAACATTCGAGAAATACACAGCAAAAAACACAAAGACAGTTATGGTTCTCCCAGAATTTGCAACGAACTGAAAAAACAGGGGAACTTCTGTAATGAAAAGACCGTTGCGAAAATCATGAATGAAGCGGGGATACAGGCGAAAACCGTGAAAAAGTTCAAACTGACAACCGATTCCAAACACTCATATCCAGTCGCGGATAATGTCCTGAATCGTGAGTTTGATCAGGCAACCGCACCGAACCAAATTTGGGTGAGCGACATCACTTACATCTGGACTTTTGAAGGATGGATGTACCTGGCTTGTATTGTTGATCTTTATTCCCGAAAGGTGGTGGGCTGGAGCATGTCTTCGAGAATGACCAAAGAGTTTGTCATGGATTCCTTAAACATGGCGATCCATCAACGTCATCCTTCAAAGAAATTGTTACACCATTCGGATCGTGGCAGTCAATATTGCAGCGACAAGTATCAGAACCTTTTAAAAGAAAAGGGAATCAGATGCAGCATGAGCCGAAAAGGAAATTGTTGGGACAACGCTGTGATGGAGAGTTTCTTTGCGACGTTGAAGAAGGAACTGGTTCATCATGAAAGATACAAAACGAGAGCGGAAGCTCGACAGAGTATCTTTGAATATATCGAAGTGTTTTATAACCGTGAACGTGTTCATTCTGCTTTGGGCTACTTGACCCCCGAACAATTTGAACAGTCCGCATAACCTTAACTTACTGTCCACTTTTTATGGGGAACTCCAAACGCATGTTTCTAAAAAATAAAATTCAAGGAAACCTATAAGTACCTTCTTTAAATATTACATTCTATGTGGTCTCTATGTTCTAATAGAGAAAAATAAATTCATTCCCTTAATTTTAGATGCAAAAAACACCGAGGACCACATGAACAAAAATATATATAAATTGATTTGTCTGTTAGTTTTTATATCGCTAAAGGTCAACGCAAGTGAGCCAGTATTTAAAGAACATTTAATATTTCCGTTGCAAGACAAGCACGTCCATTCCAGCTGCATAATTGAGTTGCCAAATGGAGGTCTGCTTTGTAGCTGGTTTCAAGGTTCAGGTGAAAGGAAAAGCCCTGATGTTCTCATTCAGGGGGCACGCTTGAAAAAAGGAGAACCAATTTGGAGTTCTTCATTTCTGATGGCAGATACACCAAAGTATCCCGACCTTAACCCAGTGTTGTTTGTTAATAAAAAAGATGAACTCTACATGTTTTGGATCGTGACTCTGGCCGAACGTTGGGAGTACTCTCTACTACGTTACCGACGAGCAAAAGACTTTACATCGGACGGACCACCTAAATGGACGTGGCAGGATGATATCTTACTTAAACCTGGTGATCGATTTGTCAAACAGTTGAAAAAAGGGTATTCCAGCTCATCCTTGAAAAATACAGGCATCAATCGAGACTTTGGTTTTCTGGTACAGGATGCCCAATCGCAACTTGTCGAGTCTGCAAAAGATTTACGGAAACGCCAGATCGGCTGGATGCCTCGTACACATGCTTTGACTCTACCTTCAGGAAGAATTATTTTACCACTTTATTCTGACGGGTTTTATGTGGGATTAATGGCAATTTCTGATGATCATGGTGCAACATGGCGTGCGAGTTCACCGATTGTAGGTATCGGTTTAAACCAACCATCGGTTGTTAGAAAGCGTGATGGAACTCTCGTTGCTTTTATGAGGGAAGAAGGGGACTTGACAGAACGCGTTTTGATCAGTGAATCCAAGGACGATGGTGAAACGTGGTCGGTTGCAATCGCTAGTGATATACCGAACCCAAATACCAGTTTGGAAGTGATTGCTCTTGATGATGGAGTTTGGGTAATGGTCTACAATGATATCACAGAAGGCCGAGATTCTTTGGCGCTTGCAATTTCCAAAAATGAAGGTGGTTCATGGGAACAAACTCGGAATCTTGAAAAAATAAGTGGTGGGAAGTTTCACTATCCGTCCATTATTCAAACGAAAAATGGATTAATCCATATAACCTACACATACCAACCCGGAATTAATGCAAAGAAAACGATCAAACATGTACAGTTCAGCCAAGAATGGGTTATGCAGTCCGATTGACCTACACACAAAATTCAGAAATACAGAATTAAACAGATTAATGAGAAAGCTTGTAATTTCTCTTTTCGTCATGGGCATTCTTTCTACTCGTTTTATTGAAAATGTTATTGCAGACGATTTTCAAAAACTGAAGTACAATAATCCCGAATTAATTGTTGATTTGGGAGTGGGGTTGTGGGCATGGCCATTGCCTATGGATTACGACGGAGATGGAGATCTTGATTTACTGGTTGCCTGTCCAGACAAACCTTCAAACGGTGTTTATTTCTTTGAGAATCCGGGTGGTCAGAATAAAATGCCAGTCTTCAAACCCGGTGTGCGACTTGGCAATGCACAGCGCTATATGCATCTTTCCTATGTTGATGGCCAGCCACGCATTTTAATTCCCGGGCATGAATTTGTTGACTTTCGAAAGTCTGGCTTCAAGAAGCCTACACCTATTTATAACACCGATAAAATTCACTCACAGAAAAGCAAACGCGCACAAAACTGGAATTATGTGGACTATGATGGCGATGGAGACTCTGATCTGATCATTGGTATTGGTGATTGGTCTGATTATGGCTGGGATAATGCCTACGATTCACGTGGAGTATGGGAAAACGGTCGTCTTCACGGTTATGTCTATCTTGTACGCAATCTCGGTACAACCAAGAAACCAAATTATGATAACCCCGTGCGAATCAAAGCAGGAAAGAGTGATATAGATGTCTACGGATGGCCCTCACCTAACTTTGCCGACTTTGATAACGATGGGGACCTGGATCTCATCTGTGGAGAATTTCTGGATAGTTTTACCTATTTCGAAAACAGAGGCAGTCGTAATAAACCAAAATATTCTATTGGAAAGAAACTGACTTATCGAGGCAAGTCGTTAACCATGGATCTTCAGATGATTGTTCCTGTTGCAATCGATTGGGATCAGGACGGTGATATTGATCTTGTTGTAGGGCAAGAAGATGGACGAATAGCACTTGTAGAAAATCGTGGTTTAATTATAGAAGGTTCACCACAATTTCTCCCACCAAAGTTTTTTCAACAAGAATCAGATTATGTGAAATTTGGAGTTGATTCTACCCCTGTAAGTTTCGATTGGGATGGAGACGGGGACCAGGACATTCTTTGTGGTAATAGTGCTGGGTATATTGGCTTTATTCAAAATCTTGGTGGAGGTGCATCTCCAATATGGGATTCCCCCAAATATCTCGATGCTGATGGTGAAATTATCAGGATTACGGTCGGCGAAAATGGATCCATCCAAGGACCTTGTGAAGCCAAGTGGGGACAGACTGTGTTGTCAGTTGCAGACTGGAATCATGATGGCTTACCTGATCTCATTGTTAATTCCATGTGGGGGGAGATTCTCTGGTATCAAAATATTGGCCAAAGACGGAAGCCTGAATTGGCAATGGCAAAACCTGTTGAAGTTGCCTGGAACGGATTACCACCTAAGCCTCGATGGAATTGGTGGGACCCTACAGGCAAACAACTTGTTACACAATGGCGAACGACACCTGTTGTAATTGATTTTACGAAAGATGGTCTTAAGGACCTCGTTATGCTTGATCATGAAGGATATTTGGCACTCTATGAGAGACGTATAAAGGATGAACAATTTCAACTTCTTCCACCTCAAAGAATATTTATTAATGAAGACAACCAACCCATTCAACTCAATAAAAATACTATTGGAAGCAGCGGGCGTCGTAAAATTGATTTTATCGATTGGGATTTGGATGGACGGATTGACTTGCTGGTTGATGCAACAAATGTTGATTGGTGGAGAAATTGTGAAACACGAGACGGAAAGATTGTTTTAAAGAAAATTGGTCCACTTGGAAAACATGAGCTTGCAAAGCATAGCACCAGCCCAACGACTGTTGATTGGGATAGGAATGGAAAACCTGATTTGCTACTGGGGGCTGAGGATGGATTTTTCTATCACTTAAAACACAATAAAGCAATCACTTATGGTAAAAAACAAAAAAAGATTCGAACGCAACGGGATGTTGCAGATAATGAATTGCAAACGCATTCAGCCATCATCAATATAGAAAATATTTTTACTGATATTTCCTTTGTTTATTGCAATGGATTGACTCTAGTTGATACAAACGCAGGTATTGTTGCTGCATGCAGTGGAAGAATTCATAAAAAAGCAGATCAAAATAATATTTGGATCGGACGGTTCAAGGGAGAATGGACTGATTCTGTTGAAGTGGCCAATGGTCTTCAATTTAATGATCGCAAGTATCCGTGTTGGGATCCGGCACTTGTCCAAAAATCTGGCGGGTCACTAATGCTGTTTTACCAAGTAGGATCAGATCAACAAAATGCGTGGACAGAATTAATACTTTCGTCTGACAGTGGTCGAATCTGGAAACATTTACGACGTCTTCCAGATGGAATCCATGGACCAACTGGGCACAATTCTATTGTTTTTTCAGATGGATCTATGATAAGTGTTTCACGCAGTATGACTGACAATGAAAAACTCCAAATTGAAACATCATCGGATTATGGAACCAGGTGGTATCGTAATAATCATATGTTAATTGGTAACAAATCAAATAATATCAATCCTATGATTTTGCAACACAATAATGGGCATTTGCAAGTAATATACGGAGGAGAAGGTAGACAGTTTCTTACAAAATGGTCGACTGATCGTGGAAAGCAATGGACAAAATCAATTCCACTAAAGTTGCCCAAAACGATTTCCGTAGTTGGCGCATTGAATTCAGATAACGGGGAACAACTATTGGTCTACCTCTCTTCATCTGATAAACTTTCAAATTCAGAAAAGCAAAATATTTATTTCGCTCATAGCGATGATGGGCTTAACTGGCAGGAAACATTCAATTTTCAAGAAGAATCTGATAAAGAAATTACGAATTTCACTTTGATTAAAGATGTAAAGGGGTTGTTACACCTCGCGTACATAGTCGACCATCGTTATATAAAGCATGTGATTCTAGACCCTCAACTCTTCAAAAAATAGTGACGTGTGACTTGGCAATGCACCTTGCTATATGCATCTTCCCTAGGTTGAAGACCGGTCACGCATTTTAATTTCTGGATACGGTACTGGCTTTCTCTAATTGCTTTCGTTACTCTTTCCTGAATCTGCGAACTGTGTCAAAAGCAGTATAACCATAATAAAAATTGTGAGCCTGTAAGAATGTGCAAAAATAAATCCATGGAAATGAAACCAGATCATACCAAGGTGGCGGAACCGCCTGTGCAGAAGCTTTTTACCAACGATCCCAAGCACGCTGTACCGTGGTTTGAAAAGGTGTTTAAAATGAAGAATGGAGGATGCACGAATGTAACGACTATCCTCATGCTTCTGATCGTCTTTATTGCCAACAGGGATATCTACGCTGCCTCTGGGGATGACATCAAGATCACTCAAGGAGCACCAGATGTCATTTTGCCACGTGAGACCACGGACAACAAACCTGCCCGATATGGTATCGGGTTGCCGTTGCAGGTCTCGTCGACCGAGGCAGCAATCTTCTGTAATTTGCGAGTCATTGCTCCGGGAATGTTTGATTACGAAGACGGCACGGATGTGTTTATCTTCGATAGCATACGCACCTTGCGCACGGCCAAACCAATTGCGGTCTCGCGCAATCAGAAACGAACAGATACCGAAACCGGTAAAGAGCAATTGATCGTCAAGTTCCCTTTGGCCGGCGGGTTTTGGCCGCTGGGGGCCAAGGCTGTCGACGGTTCACGCCATCCCGGTGAAGGTAGAGGGTTCGGGTTCTGCCAAGCCTTGTCATTTGAGACGGACGAGAAAGGTCTATTCAAATGGGTGAATCCGTTTGTACGGTACGTAGAGATACTTCAGTGCAGCTATAACGGAACTCAATTCCAAGTAACTAAACGTGATCTCGTGGGTCCAACTCAACTGCCAGCCGCTGGTCCAAACGGATGGCAGTTGGTCTCGCAAGGTCTTACTAACGCAATTCCGGATGGCAACGATCTGCTGCAACCAGTGCTCGCGCAACGCAACGGTCAACAACAGTGCGGTCTATGTCGTTGGCAATGGCGGGCCGGGCAATGGACAGCCATTACCATTCTCCCTGTGGGTTCTGGCTCAGAGCCAAGTTTGGTGCGAGTGGCCGACGGCTCACTCATGTTTACTATGCGTTTGACAGGTAAACAGGGAGGTACGCTAGTCGCTTGGCGATCTGGCGATACCGGCAGAACCTGGCAAGAAGTCGTGCGTAAGACTAACGTAGGCACCGCGTCACCCGTGAGTATCATTTGTACGGCCTCTGGCGTTCCCCTCATTGCTACAAATCCACATGGTGCAAAACGGGCCAGACTCAGTTTCTGGACAATCGACGACAAGCGTTTGTCTGCCCCCCGGCCCATCCGCGATTGCATACAAGAATTTGGTAAACGACCGCAGGAGTCTTTCTGGTGCATCGATCACCCCTCGTCTGCAGTTGTACGTTTGGCTGATGGTCAATGGCATGCATTGCTGGCCTATCGGATCAAAACGTTCTTTCTACCTACACGAGGACGCGAAGAGCCGATTGTTCCTCAAACCGGATGCTATGTGGAAGAAATTATCTCGACTGGTACTGCGATCCCCGTATGGCGGTTCTGAAATTGTTGAGCAAGGGAAATAGACATCTGGATTTATTGGAAATGCCTGTTTGATCTCTGCAGAAATGCTCTGTTGAAAATCGATTGGCTGCGATTTGATCTCGTTTTTGATAACTTCAACTATCAATTTGTGATACAATTCGCTGAAATGAAATACTGAAAGAGACTTTTTCGGTATCATAAGGATAACAGAATCATCAAGAGATAATGCAACGGATTGCACATTCAAAAAAGAAAACGTGAATTTGAATCGGAATGCAAACTACCAAAATAAAGCTTTAGCAGTGAGTCAAAATAGAAAGGTCTACTCGTTATGCGAATTACGCGAAATGCAATACTCATTATCATCGTGGGGTTACTTTCACTGAATGGTGCCGTGAAACTCATGTCACAGAATGAAGTTGAAGAACTAACATCACAGAACGGTACTACTGGCCTAGCAAATGATAGCCTGACAAATAAGCCATTGGATGCATTGATCCTTCGGCAAAGTTTTGAGGCCAGACGAGAAAGCAGTTCGGAGCCAGATCTTAAGGGAAATGGGGATTCGATTCCTATCCCTCCTGGGGAATCCATTACTTTACTTGATGTTGACGGGCCTGGTATCATCACACATTTCTGGAATACGATTGCTGCACTGGATCCATTTTCGGGAAGGTCAGTGGTACTTCGCATCTATTATGATGGTAATACGGAACCTAGCGTACAAGCACCTCTTGGCGACTTCTTTGGCGTCGGACATGGTGCTCTCAAATCGTTCACATCAATGCCTGTAACGGTTTCTGCATCCGGGCTTTCGCGCACCTGCTACTGGAAGATTCCTTTTCGCAAACACATTAAAGTTACCGTAACAAACGAATCACCTCTCTTTCCAGTTACTGATTTTTACTATTATCTTGATTGGCAAAAACATAAAAGTTTGCCGAAAAACACCATGTATTTTCACGCCGAGTATCACCAATCGATGCCGGCAACAAAGGGCCACTATACAATTCTTGACACCAAAGGGACGGGGCATTATGTGGGCACCGTCTACTCGGCTCAACAAGTTGAGATGGGCTGGTTCGGCGAAGGAGATGACTTTATCTATATCGATGGGGCCAAAGTACCTCAACTAAAAGGGACAGGCACTGAAGATTATTTCAACGATGCCTGGGGTTTCAGCGAGTTTCACACACCATTCCATGGAGTAAGTCTCTATGAAGGGGTCTATCCAGGAGATCGAGTAACGGCTTACCGATGGCATATTGCCGATCCAATTCCATTTAAGAAATCTATTCGAGTAACCATCGAGCATCGTGGACGCGTCTATGATGAAAAAGCAAAGCATCCCAAAGACTTCGAATTGACAGCCTCAAGCGAGCGTCCGGATTGGATCAGTTCAGTTGGATTTTGGTACCAATATCCGCCATCAACGATTCTGGAAAAATTACCTCCCGCATCAAAACGAATCGCTCCCTACCTCGTGCTACCTGTCCAGTCACTCAAACATCGTGCTGATTCACCAAATAACGTACATCCATCTCATGTTGGAATTCGATACTTATCATCTGGACCAGGTGATGCGATCGAATTTGATTTCTCTGTCGATCAGCCCGGACGTTATCAGCTCAGCGGAGTGTTCCAGGATAGCTTTTTAAGTGGGGTCTTTCAGGCCTCTCTGGATGGAAAGAAAATCAATCGTCCTATGGATATGGGCTCGCTCAGTGGAGGCTTCAAATGGCACCAATTGGATCTGCATGATCTCAAGCCAGGCAAGCATACTCTTCGCTTTGAACAAATGGATCAAAAGTCAGTATACTCTAGGACAATGGCGCCAAAATTCACTGATTTCACTATCGAGTATCTTGCCATTCTACGACTCGAAGACATGGAGGGGTATCATCAACTTTACCATGAAAAGAAAAGGGATCGATGAAATTTCGCTACAAAAAGTTTTTTCGAATATCAATTGCTTTGTTTGCGATACTTTTGAGCACAGGTCTTTGGTGGTATTTTTTCGATTCGCGTGCGCCTCAATCGCGTCCCGACCTGGTCCGTTTACCGGACTCTTTACCTAAGCCGCCCAAAGGTTATCCCACTACAAACGCCCTTATGCTGAACTATGCTTTGGGTTTCATTGAAACTATTGATATTAGTGCGCCACCACCACTTCCTTCAGATGTTACCGAAGAGCTAGATCGAGAGTATGGACGCGTAGGTGACCGGGTCTTGCTTCTGGATTTATTCACACCTAAAAACATTACAAAACCCACACCTGGTGTTCTGTTTATTCACGGCGGTGGTTGGAGTTCTGGCGATAAATCTGACTATCGAATCTATGCAATGCATTTCGCCCAACAAGGATATGTTGTTGGCTGCGTCGGCTACCGTTTAAAAAAAGAAGCAACTTATCCTGCTGCTATCGAAGATGTGAAATGCGCGGTACGCTGGATGCGGGCTCATGCCGAGCTGCTACATGTTGATCCTGATCGCATTGCAGTCGTTGGCGGTTCGGCTGGAGGGCATCTATCCATGATGGTTGGTTACAGCTCCGATGTTCCGGAACTGGAAGGCGATGGTGGCTGGATGGAAACAAGCAGTTCCGTGCAAGCTGTGGTCGATTTATATGGTCCGACTGATTTTACCACGCCTTATGCGCGCACTCACAAAACGACCACTTCTTATCTCATTAAATCTTATGAGGAAGACCCCGAATTGTATGAACAATGCTCTCCTTTATTTCATGTGGATGCCAATGATCCACCGACATTAATTTTTCAAGGCACACTTGATGACTTGGTTCCGGTTACGCAGTCAGATCGATTGGCGGCAAAGTTGGAATCAGTCGGAGTGCCCTTTTGGTATGATCGACTGGATGGATGGCCCCATACCATGGACATCGTCCAACCGATCGGGGAACGTGTGAAAATTGTAGTAGGTGCTTTTTTTGATGAATATTTACGAAGTGATACAGCGAGCGTTAAAGAGGAATGATTCTTCAATGCGGTTTACAACACGTCAATCTGGGCATTACACTTTCTAGCCATTATTTACACCACAGCCCCTAATGGTCGAGCGTGACGGACTATAGTCTAAAGCAACTCGTCCCTTAATAATATTTTTCGGGTGGGATCCTATCCTGATCGGTTTTTTGAGGTTCAGAACTTCTATTACCTCTTGCAGTTTCTCTTCTCATCCAGCAGAATGAAATGCTGAGTTTGTATTTTCTTTTCTAGGATTTTTTTGTAATTGAACTGTTACTATCCGATAGGACGATCATGATGTTATCAATAACTTCATTCACGCAGCGTTCATGTTTTATAACTTTGGTTGTTTTATATTTCTTTTTGTCTGCTTCTTTATGTGCAGATGAAAAAAAAGTTCTGGATATTGGCTCACGTCGGGAATTGTTTGTTGATAATTATCACATTGATCAATTGAATGAAAAAGCAACGCAACGTCTTCAACACCCTGTTCGATTATGTAATATTGTTAGCACTGTTTCGGGCAGAGTGACGACCTCAAGTAAAAATAATGGACCCCTCAAACAAAATGAAAAAGTGATGGCAGGATTCGAGAAGACTATATTGGAACTCGAAAATGGTGGGCAAATGAACTGTTATTTTCGCAAAGGAACTGGCCCGACATTGGTACTAGTTCCGGGTACGTGGGGAGGCATTTGGCGATTTGAAACGCTCATAGCTAAATTGCCTCAGAAGTTAGAAATTGCTATTGTTGAGTTATGCTGGCAAGGAAGGAATAAGCCTTCCTCGCTTGACATGTCTATGAAACAGATCGCCGACGATGTCTTGAAAGCTGTTGAAATGATGAAACTGAAATGTTTTGTCGTGAGCGGGCACAGCATTGGAGGCATGATAGCGGTGGAAATTGCCGGACGGGATGTGCCCGGATTGGTGGGGGCAATTCCTATGGAAGGATGGACACATCATACGGTGGTGAAAACTGCTTTCGACGGTACAGTAGTCTCCAATCTGACACCTGAAGAAGAGGCGCATCGCCAGATGGACCGAGTTCGGGGACGCAGCCATCTTAACGAAAAAGAACTCCAAGCCATCGCAGCAATCTGGAAGCAATGGGATGGGTTCAGTTGTCTTGAGCGTTCAACGATTCCCATTCTTCAAATCTGGGGTGACCGTGGCAAGCCTTGGCCAAACCGGAAGGCGTTGCGTATTCCTGAAAAAGATAACATCGAAATTGCTTGGATTACCAACGCATCGCATCTGGTACTAGTGGAAGATCCCGCAGAGGTTGCTCGTCTTGTACTTAAATTTTTAAAAAAGAACAATTGATGATCACATGTTGGTACTCACATTGATTGTGGTTCAAAAGGATTCACTTAGCATGAGCAGAAACTTTTTTCACACTATTGCAGTTCTGTTTTATTTACTATCTGTTGTAGAGATTCACGCCAAAGATTTTGATGTCGTTGTTATGGGGGGAACTCCTGGAGGAATTGCATCAACGCTTGCAGTTGCACGTTCAGGGCGAAGCGTTGTTCTGGTTGAATACAATCAACATGTCGGCGGGATGATGACAAGCGGACTTGGAAAAAGTGACATTGAAAATCGTGATATGATTGGTGGAATCTTTAAAGAATTCATCACAAATAACCTTGAATACTACATAAGTACATATGTAAAAGATCACAAAAATGTAAAACTCTCTCGAGATGGTTATTATTATGAACCTTCTGTAGCGGAGTCGATATTCGATAAACTATTGTCTGAAGAAAACCAGGCAACGGTATTGAAAGGTTGGAGGCTTAAAGGGGCAGATGTAACCAGCAATCGATTAAAATCCATCGAAATTATCAATCGACGAACTGGTGAAGTTCGTACTTTGAACGCTCTGGTTTTTATTGATGCATCTTACGAAGGTGATTTATATGCCTCAGCAGGTGCTGATTTTTTCCTGGGACGTGAATCACGTCAAAAATACAATGAACCACATGCAGGCGTTATCTACTTTGATTATAATGCCAAAAAGTTTTTACCGGGAAGTACAGGCGAAGCAGATCAACGTCTTCCTGCCTATACATATCGTCTTTGTATGACAACTGATCCGAACAATGCATATCGACTGACATCACCCCCTTTCGGATATGATCGAAATAATTACACAGGATATTTTGACGATCTTAAAGCAGGTCGTTTAGCAGGTCCAAAATCTTATAAACCAGGTCGTGGTTACAATCCCGCACATTTTGGAACAATGGTCCGTGCTCTCTCGGTTACAAAAATTCCAAACCAAAAAGCAGATGTTAATATTAACCCTCGTCCACTAGGTTTTCCTTTTGTTGAATTAAATCGTGGTTATGTAAAAGGTGATGACAAAACGAGAAAGAAAATCTGTGATCAACACCGTGATCTTGCCTTGGGACTCATCTGGTTTTTACAAAATGATTCAGGAATCCCTGAAGCTCACCGCCAGTTGGCTAATGAACTCCATCTGGCAAAAGATGAATTTAAGGATAACGTTCATTTTCCTTATCAGTTATATGTACGTGAAGCAAGGAGGCTCGTTGGAGAGTTTGTATTAACAGAAAAAGATATCACGAGAAGCGGAAACACCAAATCTCCTCAATATTACAAAGACAGTATTGCAGTTGGTGAATTTCCAATTGATAGTTTTCCCTGCCGGAAAAGACAATCAACTGACACCATTGTTCTGGAAGGGTATTTAGGAATGCTGGATCATATTACTCGCCCCTACGAAATTCCTTACCGAATCATGATCCCCATAAAAATTGATGGACTGATCGTTCCTGTTGCAGCTTCAACAACTCACGTAGCATTTTCTTCGATTCGAATGGAACCAACATGGATGGCTTTAGGTCAGGCTGCTGGTGTGGCTGCACACCTTTCCATTAAACATGATGTTTCCCCGCGTAAAGTTCCAATCAAAGAATTACAAAAAATATTAACAATGCAGGGCCAGGTCCTTCGACATTCAGCTCAATGACAGATCATTTCCTGAAATCTGATTGATCGCTTAGTCATTTTTAACTATTTTATAATGCGTGAAGAAAGACAAGTGACCCTTGTGAAATTTATTGTTCTTTAATTACAACCACTAGAAATAATTTGAACCGAGCCATGATTATCAATCAATCAAAATATCAAAATCAATTTATCGTTACTGTTTTTATTGTCTTTTTTACGTACAGTCTCTCTGTGGTCGACGCAAAAGATTTGAAGATATCTGCACCTCATGCAAAAAATAATCCTCAATCTCCATTAATGCTTGATGGTAATTGGATTCCGGATGATTCTCATAAAATCGATTTTGATAAATTGCCTGTTGTCCCGAGTCAGCTTTCTGTTGTTAGTGATGTTCGCTCAACAAATGGTGTTAACCAACATAATTACCTCATACACCATGCAGGTCAGTTCTGGATTATGTGGAGCGATGGACCTGGGATAGAAGATCAAGTTGGTCAGAGAGTTAAATATGCAACAAGCCTTGATGGAACAAAATGGAGCAAACCGGAATTCCTGACTTCTGAACCGCCGAATTCAGGTCAAAATTCTCCATTTTATGGAACTCGAACAGTAAAAGGATTCCGTTGGATTGCACGTGGTTTCTGGCTACGTGATAACAAGCTGATTGCTTTGGCTTCACTTGATGAGGCTGCCGGTTTTTTTGGTAGAAGTCTTGCCTTATATGCCTTCAGTTTTGATCCAGCGTCAAAATCATGGAAAAAAAAGGAAGTAGTACATAATAATACCATAAACAATTTTCCACCAAAGAAAATTCCAAATGGTCAATGGATGATGTCTCGTCGACAGCATGACTATAAAAAGAAAGGGGTTCATTTTCTTGTCGGAGGTGTTAGTGCAATCGACCAATGGAAATCGTTCCCAGTCTTAGGGTCGAATAGTGAACTGACTGCTGAAGAACCTTTTTGGTGGGTACTTCCTGACAATAACCTTATGGCATTATTTCGAGACAATCGACATAGCGGTTATTTATTTCGTTCCTTTTCTACCAATAATGGTTCAACCTGGAGCAAACCTGTTAAGACGAATTTTCCAGATGCTACATCCAAAATTCATGGTTTGCGTTTACGTGATGGACGTTATGTTTTGATCTCAAATCCAAACCCGAAAAAACGTGATCCATTGACGATTTCCATCAGTAATAATGGCATGGTTTTTCACAAAATGGGCTATCTTGTTGGTGGCAGATGGATTGATTACCCTCACGTGATTGAACATGGCGACCACTTGCTTATCGCTTTTTCAGGAAACAAGAAACAATCAATTGAAGTTCTTAAAATTCGTACTGAAGATTTAAATACTTTACAAAACTGAAGTAAATTAAATTCTAATGATTAATCTGTATTCTTCTGTCAAAAACTTGTAAACAGCATTCCTCAACGCTTTAACTTCTTGTAATAAAATATTCATTTACGGATAATGATATTACCAGACAGGCTCAGCGAATCAATCAACGTCTGACAACCGAACGAGTCAGTCGGGTTATTGCCCAGATTGGTGAGAAAGCAAGGATTATCGTTCAGCAACCAGATAAAGGGGCAGTGGAGATGTGCATGTAAACGGGACCCGGTTTTTCATCGAAAAGGGTCCCACCTTGGTTAATATGTTCAGTTAGTAAATATCAGTTGGTGGAAACTGAAGTTTCTTCATGCAGAGCAGAATG
>JAJRVU010000071.1 GCA_024277145.1 Planctomycetota bacterium | reverse complement strand
GGGGGGGGGGGGGGGGGGGGGGTAGTGTAGGAATGTCGATTTATAGATGGATAAAATGATCATCAGGTAACGCAGGATTATGAAACAAACTCTTCTGTTTGTATCTGAGACATCGATACTAACAAACAACAATTTCACAAAAAGGAAATTACAATGAAAAAAACAATGGTTCTATTACTGGTATGTTTAGTGTTGGGTTGTGGGGCAAGAACTGAGGTTGCAGGAGATAAAGTTCTTTCCAAGATCGATTCCTTGTTGGGTAGTTTAGATGTTACAAGGAAAGAAGTGGAAATTTCTACAAAAGCATTGAAGGACGGTATTAAGGGGCTCCGTAAAGCCAAGATAAAAGCCCAAGTAAAGTTGGATCAACTTCAACGCAAAATTACTCCTATCAACGAACAAATAGCTTCCGTTGATGTTGCACTACAAAAAATGCGAGGGCATCTGGAATCGAAGAAACCAGTCAAGATCGGTGAAAAAACATATAACCCGGAAGAATTAAAGGAGATGGCAAATAAGATTATACAGGCAAGGAAAGCCCTCGTTTCACAAAAGGATAGTTTCAAAAGTCCTGAAGCAAGTTTGAAGAAAGCCGTTGCAACCCTGGAAAGAAAGCAACAGGAATATCAGAAAAAACTTACTAATTTGGAAAGCCAAATTGTTGCTATTGATTCCAAAGTAATTGCATTAAAAGCGATGAAAGATGCATCTGCTACAATGGGAGACAGTGAATCTAGTTTAGCGGACAACGTGGAAGACCTAGAGAATAAGGTGAACGACCTTTATGCCGAAGTAGAAACTGAAATGCTTGAAGAAGATGAAAAATGGAATGAAGCGGCTGCGGAATCCGAGATCAATTCTGTGGACAAGTTTATCGATGCAGCACAAGAACCCAGCGATGTGTTAGGTGAAATCGATGCGATTCTTGGCAAATCGAAATAATCCTTATCGATATTGAATACTCAAATAGTTTTTCACAAAAAGGATAGTACCGACATGGCTCGTCGTTGGGTGTATCGCAAAGGAGGGAATGAGCATGGTCCCGTCACAAGTCAAGAACTTCGATCACTTGTACGAAGTGGGCAGCTTGTATCAGATGACTATGTTCGCCCTTCTAATTCTTCGGCATGGCAGCAAGCCTGTCAATTAAAGGGCTTGTTCGATATAGAAGTAACAAACTCCATTAGCAATACACCAGGAAGTGAAACTAAGAAAACAGCATCCAGCAAAGGGGTTTTTGGATGTGGTTGTTTAATATTTATAGTTGCACTCGGCTGCTTATCTTGGAATTACTATCCTAATGCTCAGAAAATATTTGGTGATTTATTTGCTCCACAAAAGTTAGATAAAAAACAGAATCCCGTTGTGGTGAAGAACGTCAGTAAAACCGATGAGTTTCGATCTAAAATCAACACTTGGAGCCAGAAACGTCAGCAACTCGACGATGGTGTTGCAAAGTTGCAAAAAGCACGACAAGAAGTCGTCGGGTTAATGCAAAGTGTGGGAAAAAAATCACCTAGTGTCCGAATTTACGCAGAAGAGATTATTGAACTCGACTCTCAATTAAAAATTTTAAGCATGAAGAGTCTGACATATGACACAGCAATCACCAAAGCTGAATCAACATTACGACGAATCGACCGTCGTACTATGCTGAAGGATGTTGGAGTCTCAGACGATGAACTGGATGAACTTGCTCTAACTGCTCATGAATTAGATGATTCACTAAAAAAAATGGCTGGGGACGAGGTCACTCTTGATCTGGACGTGGGTGATGTAATGAAGGAGGTGTTTTCAAACCCAAAAAAGGAAATAGTTGATTTACCAAGCATGAAAGGTAAGGGGATAATTAACGCCAAAGAAATTAAGCCATCCGAAAAAAAAACTCCTGTGAAGAATTCAAAGAATCCTGTTGACAAACTACTAACAGAGTTCCCGTTAAATTGTTTGAAGGCTGAGGTAGAAGGCGACTATAAAGTGATTTCTAAGACTGGTAACGAAGCGACTCTTCAAATAAAAATTTCTGTTAAACCAAATCGCCACTCTTACGATGTGTATGTTAAACGCCTTGAAATAGAACTAATGAAGATTGCAAAGAGTAGCGGAGAGTTTTCCACTAAAATTGAAATAAAAAAACGAGTTAGCGGCGACTATAATTATCTATATTACGGGCATGATCGTCAAAAATTTTGGAAAACTAAAATTCCACGATTGCAAAAAAAGGATGATAAAAACATAGTGATTGCGGTTGTCACCCAGACCACAACAAGTATGGAAAGAGCCGAATGGAAATACTTTGTTCTCGACAAGACAGCCATTCGTCCATTTGCCCGTCAGACTTCTTGTGTATTCACCACAAAATTATCGCTTTTGAATTCCGACAATAAAATCATTTCAGTAGATCGCTTTCCAGCCACGCTGGGGAAATATGGAGATCGATTTCATGCATCGCTGATTAATCCAGGAAGAAAATATGACCGAGAACGAGCATTGTTATTTGATGGCTATCAAGGAGACCCCAGTACCGCAGGATTCAAAGAAAAATTTTACAAACAATTATTGAGTAATAAAGGAGACAATTGGGAAAACCTTTTTCTCATAAGCCCGTATTTTATAGAACTGGAGGGTGGACATGGTATTCAAACTCGAACAGAGTTGTCATTTACCAGAAATATAGATCTCTCTTCAGAAGAGTTAAATACTGTTAAAAAAACTAATTGTGAACTGTATTTCAATGGGCAAATTCCAACCGAGATTAACAGTGACAAGTAACGTGATGTGTAAGTCTTAGCCACCGAATTTATAAAACCAACCCCTTATCAAAAGAGGGATAACAGGTAATTGATCAACTCAGATCATCTATAAATCCATCCACATTGATCTTTCATGCTTGACGAATGGACAGCGTAAGTCCACTATAAAGACAGTATTATTTTATGGGAGCCAAGAGAATGAGCGGTGGCTTTCTCAAAAAATGAAGCAAAACTTTATTTGATTGCATCAGGTCTATAGAAATTTTGGGCTATGACATCCAACAGTATATCCGAAATACTTCCGCTACTTACTACTCGCAAAGTACCGTGGGAGCAATACAAAGAGATAAAGGCACTTCTGACCGCATATTCCGCTGCTATACCGCATCATGATATAGAAGACTTTGGTGATTTTGGAGAGTTGATTACGATTGATGAATGCTTTGAAGAGCCAATGCTCCGTCTTCCAATTTCAACTTTGTTCTGTTCACGAAAGGTTGATAGAGTAACGGAAGCACACAATCAAGAAGCAGACTTCCCTGAATCAACTCTCAATGAGACGAACATAGACAAATGGTCTATTCCATTTGATTTACCAAATGGCTTCGTTGAGGAAGAATGTAAGGTTCAAATACCCGAATCATGTGAAATAATTCCCTGTAGCGAGTGCAACGGCAATTGCAAAGTACCTTGCAAGAGATGTAATCAACATGGCTTCCTTGCCTGTGATGTAAGAGCCAATTGTCCTGTATGTGATGGCAGAGGGACTGTCACACACAGTCATACAGTCCGAAGCCGACAAACTTGCCGAGGGTCATTTATGAGTCCTTGCGAAGGTGGCTTGGCTGGTGGTGCACAGAAAAGTGTATTTGATCCATCTGCTAAATGCCTTAATTGTGGTGGAACAGGAATGGCAGATTATGAAGATGAGGAGTATTATGAAGTAACCTGCCAGAATTGTAGTGGGCAGGGTCAAGTTGTATGTCCTGTGTGCGGTGGAGCGGGTAAAGTACGATGCGAAACATGTGATGCTACAGGAATGGCAACTTGTGAAAGTTGTAAGGGCAATGGCACATTACTAACCTACCTAACAGTCTTCGCTCGCTTCGAACCAGCCGAAAAGATTGTTGAACTCGATTGTTCAGAACCCATCATTTCTAAAACATGCGATTCCGACTGGCAAAAAACATACAAATCAGAGCATGATCGACTCAAACCTGAGTTTGTCAACGACTGGTCACCACAGATTCTCCAGAAAGAAATTCAATCATACCTTCAGGAATGTATTGCGGATGAAAGCGAAGACAAGCATATTGTAAAACAGATGATTGAAATCCAGAGAGCATGTGCAATAAGTCTTAAATATCAATACCGAGGCAATACATGGAAACTGTGGTTGGTCGGGAAAGATAAGGTTATCTATGCTTCACCCAGCCCGTTTACAGAATTTGCAAAAAAACTTTTCAGAGAGTCTATTCAAAATTGGAAGCAACGAGAACGTAAGTTAGCAGTAGAACAATTAAGGCAAGTTTGGGAAATTCAAAAAGCAGATAGTTGTTGCGATTTTGCAATTAAAAACGAGGTATCAGAAGGAGTGCCTGCTGGATTGATGACATCTGCATTGGCTAGTTCCGCCATCGCATCTGTAAAATCAGGATTTCGCTCAGTTGGAAAATGGTTTAATTCAAAGACCACATCTAAAGATGCAGATGTGGAGCAGGATGATTCAACCAATTAATCAGAATGAATAAATCAAATAGTGCCAGTCGTAGGTAGTTTGGAAATCAAAACGGCAAATAATTCCCACTTGAATCTGATGGTTTGGCATGAAGATATTTTCCTGTTGTTGAAATTGATGG
>JAJRVU010000070.1 GCA_024277145.1 Planctomycetota bacterium | reverse complement strand
GTTGCATCAATATCTTTCAGGTAAAGATTGGCACGAACATGAGCCGGTTGAATGTCAATCACTCGACGGAAACAGAAGGCAGCAGCGGCATAATTTTCCTGATCTTCATAAAGAAGACCGAGATTCATCATTGCCCCTAAATAGAATGGGGGTTTGGAAAGTGACTGCTCGTAAAGCTTGATTGCTTCATCATCATTACCACGAAGGGCATTTTCAGCAGCTAAACGAAACAGTGCGGATGAATGATAGGCATCCATATCAACTGCACGTTCAAAATATTCAATAGCAGCATAAGTATCAGCACGGTCTGAGAAAATGCATCCCATCTGGTAACAATATTCTGCACGTCCTGCAGCATCTTTTGCGATACTTCTTAACAGGTTTTCAGCTTCTTCAAGATTTCCCAGGCTGCGAATTTCACCCGCTCGTTGCAAAGTACAATCGATGGAATCTGCACCTGCACTGGCTGCTTCTTCAAATTTCTTTTCAGCACCGGAATGATCTGACTGAGAACTTAAAACTTTGGCATGATAGTAAGAAGCAACCCGATGGCTACCAACATTGGAAAGTACCCTGTCCGCAGCGGGATGATTCCCCAGAAGGTAGTGACAAATTCCGACGCGAATTGTCAGATTTTCAGGAGCATTTTCTTGAGATTCAATTTCTGTTTGAAGTGCAGCAACTTCATTCCGCAAATCAGAAACTTGGGAACCTGCAATAATTTCCTGGATCGGTTGCAGGTTTCCGGACTCTAAAGAAGAATCTTCCCGTAGAACTTTGCGAACGTCTATGAGTTCCTGAACCTGGTCCATAGTGATGTTATCCTGCATAGTTATTTGAATTCATTCCTAAAAATTTTGATCAGGCGTTGCTCTTAAACGTAAACGAGCCACTGTTTATATTCTGTTTTTCACATTAATTTCAACAAATAAAGCCCACATCTCACCATATGAACAGGTTAATGCAGACTGTATTATTCCTTAGTTATTTGAGAAAGTATACAAAGACTGAAAAAAGTTGCAACATGACCAGCAATTAACGTATTTAACCAGAAAAAAAGCCATCAACCTACTGTTCTTATGATCACATCACTGCAATTTGAGACTGGTTAAAAGTGAAGAAACAGAATCAGGGTAACTTTCAGGACGGTTTTTTCTGTTCCACATGCTCGCATTGAGGGTTATTGAGGCATTCTTCCTGAATGAGCAAATCATCAATAATTCGGTTATTCAGCACTGTTTCATCAAAAATTCGGGGGATGTCCTTTTCCGTCACATTTCCGTAAAATATCCCCTGGGGGTAAATGGCAACGACAGGACCATGTTGGCATTGTTCCAGACACCCAGATTTTGTTGCCCGAATCAGTGGTCCCAGATTCCGTTTTTTGGTTTCCTGTTTGAACGCTTTTCTCAGAGCTTCAGACTCATCCGGGTTACAGCAACCCCGTGGATGCCCATCAGGACGTTTATTACAGCAAACTAAAATTAAATGGGTGAACGGAGGCATCAATTTTCTCTCTGAATCTATATACCGAATACCAATGATCGGGTTTGCGGAAAGTGCGGCAATCTTTCCCTGATCCCGTTAGTCCAGAATACCAATCTGGTAGTTTTTGTTCCAGTGCCTTGTCAACTCTCTATTCTCTTTTCTACTGTATGATTTAACTTTTCTTCCATATCGTTTTATAAGGAATCAATTTTGAATCGCAATACAAAATCAAATGGTCAAAAAGGTTTAATATGTGGGTAAAGATATGTGGTTTTAAAGACCTTGAACTGGCAGAAATTGCGGTAAAGGCAGGTGTCGATGCCATCGGCCTCAATTTCTACGCAAAATCATCACGATTTATCACCCCAGCAAACGCTGAAATAATCTCAAAGGCCTTAAAAAGCAGGGTTTTAACCGTGGGGCTTTTTGTCAATCATTCGACCGATGAAGTTTCTGAAATCATTACTCAATGTGAACTGAGTGCGGCTCAATTTCATGGTGATGAGTCCCCGGAATTTCTTTCTGATATTCAAAACAGATTTCCAGACCTGAAGATCATTAAAGCTTATCGGATGAAAGGGAATGATCTTTCCCCCCTGAAAGTGTATCTCGATCAATGCAAGCAGTTGAATTTTGAATTATTTGCCTGTCTGGTCGATGCATTCTCAGACAAACAATACGGTGGAACGGGTAAAACTGTGCAATGGTCTGCTCTGCGTGAAGAATATTCAAGCTCGGATTGGCCTCCCCTTATTCTAGCAGGAGGGCTCAATCTGAATAATGTTTCAGAAGCAATCGAGCAGGCAAAACCCTGGGGGATTGATCTCGCCAGTGGTGTGGAAAGTGCTCCCGGAATTAAAAACGCTGATTTAATAAAGGATTTGATGAACCAGTTTCAATAGAGGGTTTCGAGAGCTTCCAAGTTGTGATTCAAACGAGTTTTCAGGGGAGTTCTAATAAATTTTTGGGTAATCAATGCCTGTAAACTTGGACAACGGGCGAAATCTTCTTAGAGTGAAGTAACATTGAAGCTGAAATATTAATTTTTCAAACAATAAGATCTAACAAAAGAAACGGTAATAATAATGGCGGAAGTCCACGGATTTCGAGGTTGGCGATACGATATGGCTCAGGTGGGTGGTTTAGCAGATGTCACTGCCCCTCCCTATGACGTTATCAATGCAGAAGATCAAAAGGCACTTTATGACCTGCATCCCTGCAATGTCATCCGGCTGATTCTGAATAAAGAGGAACCGGGAGACGAAGTTTCCGATGACAGGTACAAACGAGCTGCTGATTTTGCCCGCCATTGGCAGTCAGAAGGTATCCTCATGCAGGAACATGAAGATACTCTTTATGTTTATCATCAGGAATTTGAGTGGGAAGGGACAAAATACGTCAGGAAAGGTTTCCTCGGGCGATTAAGACTGGAAGAATTTGGAAAAGGGGAAGTTTATCCCCATGAGCAAACGATGTCCGGCCCGAAAGCAGATCGTCTTGCATTAATTAAAGCAACCAAGATGAACCTTTCCCCCATTTTTGGCCTGTATCCTGATAGTGACCAGGATGTGCAGACTCCTTTGGAAAATGCAATTCTTTATGAAACGGCTTTGGAATGCAAAGATGACCTCGGAGTGATCCACCGAATGTGGGCAGTCTCTGATACAGGAGTGATTAATGCAGTCCGGGACAAACTTCGTCAGAAGCCGATTTTCATTGCAGATGGTCATCATCGATATGAAACAGCCAATAACTATAAAAACTGGCTGGAGTCAGAAGGAAAATTGGGTGGTGAACTGGCTGATCCCAATTATGTCATGATGATGTTTGTAGGAATGGGTGATCCGGGACTCGCCATCCTTCCAACGCATCGGCTGATTTCAGGGCTTCCTGATTTAACCATGAACGATGTTCAAGAAGCTTTGAAAGACCATTTTGAACTTTCCGAAATTGGAGAAGGTGCAGAAGGAGCAAAAAAAGCCTGGGAAGACATGGAAGCAGATGGTGGACAGGATGTCTTTGGCTTTGGAACCCCTGCTGATGGAAAATGGCTCTTTGCAAGACTGACCGACAGTTCCCCAATGGAAGAACTGGCTGAAGGCAAATCCGAAGATTGGAAAGCTTTGGGAGTCAGTCTGCTTCACAGACTTGTACTTGATCATCTTATCGGTAAAAAATATCCTGACTCGGAACAATCGTGCAAATCCATTCACCTTATGGGTGAAGTCAATTCGGCGATGAGTGACAAAACTTGTCAGCTTGCCTGTCTGGT
>JAJRVU010000069.1 GCA_024277145.1 Planctomycetota bacterium | reverse complement strand
CGCCCCGGATTGGGAATCTGATCCATTAACTGACGTGCTCGGTTACCCGTTCCGATGAATCCTACATTGATGGTTTCACTAGGAGCAGCAGAAGCTTCTCGTCCAAGAATTCGGGCGGGAATAAATTCCGGGAACCCGATTACTGAGGCACCAATCACAGATTTCTTCAGAAAATCACGACGGGAATCGGAAGGAGTTATTCGATTTTCACCTGAATTTGATGAAACATTTTCAAATGGAGAAGGATGTATATTTTGCTTGTCATGTTTCATGGAATTACTGTTCCTGTCAATACTTTAACCCAGGGTGATATTTCGTCGTTCTCTCACTTAACAACACAAGCATTAACCAAACAGTTTGGTGAGGGCTTCGTGCTTGATCAATTCGCGTGGTTGATTCAAATGGTTGTACATAAGTGTGTCTGGTTTAATTCCAAATGAATGATAGATTGTTGCAAGGAGTTCACCCGGATGGACTGGATCTTTTCGAGGAGCAGAGCCGGTTTTGTCGGATTCGCCATGAACATAGCCTTTGCGAACACCTGCCCCAGCAACAAGGCTGGTATAACAATATGGCCAATGATCCCGACCATCTGCACTGTTTGTATTGCCTGATGTGCTGACTCCTTTTTGCGGGCTTCGTCCGAATTCTCCAATGGCCACCACCATCGTTTCATCCAGCAAACCTCTTTGGTCAAGGTCTGCAATTAAAGCTGCAAGTCCTTTATCCATCATGGGGGCAGACTGATCCTTCATTCGCTTGCTCAGTCCTGTATGAACATCCCAGGAATGGTTATCGGAATTGGCAACTTTAGGCCAGATAACTTCGACCACGCGAGTTCCTGCTTCAACAAGTCTTCGCGCGAGAAGACAACTTTGGCCGAAAGTGTTCCTGCCGTATTGCTCTCGGGTTTCATGAGATTCCTGATCAAGTGTGAATGCATCTCTTGCTCGCCCGGATGTGACAAGATCAATTGCTCGTGAATAATAGTCGTTCAGTTTGTAGTCCTTGACTGCTTTTTCAACGATAGGCATTCCTTTTGAAATGGTGTCTCGAAGACGGGCACGCCTTTTTATTCGTGAAGCAAACATGTCCGGCTGCATTTTTAAATCATCAATATTAATTCGTTCCATCTTGTTCATATCCATATCATCGCCGGATGGATAGAGATAATAAGGATCATAAGCGCGACCAAGAAAACCAGCAGTTCCCGCTTTTCCAATGACATTACTTTCCTGCAACGGGCGAGGAAGCATAACGAATGGAAGCATTGGCACTTTCAAAGGTCGCATCTTAACTAAATGGGAACCAAAATTCGGGAAGTCTTTAGGGCTTGGGGGTTCAAGCTGACCGGAAGGGCTGACCTTGTCGGTCGTGTAACCGGTCATTAACTGATAAATTGCAGCTGTATGATTGAATAAACCTTTTGGGGTGTAGCTCATGGAACGAATCATGGAAAACTTATCGTTCACTTGAGCCAGGTTAGGCAGGAGTTCCGTGAATTGAACGCCGGGTAACTTGGTGGAAATCGGTTTAAAGACTGAGCGAACGTTATCGGGAACATTTTCTTTCGGATCCCAAAGATCCAAATGGCTTGGTCCACCCTGTAGGAAAATCATGATAACACTTTTTGCTTTTTTCCATCCGGGGGGGCCTCCTGCTTCTTTCGCAGAAGCATTTTGAAGTTCCAGCATGGAGCCGAGGCTAAGACCCATTAAAGAAGAACCACCGATACGGAGTAAATCTCTTCGTGTGACGCCGAGTTGACTGTCACATAAATCTTTTCCAGGTTGTCCGGGGATTATTAGCATTTTATGACTCCCTTTATTTGTCCGAGGTTTTATTTATCAGGACCGTTTATAAAAGTGAATATTCGAAAAAGTAATGAAGTTATCTGTTAAACAGGAATGCAGGGCTGTTCATTAATGCCCATGTCAAATCCTGTGCTGCTGTCAATCGCGAATTTTTAAGTTGATTGGTACTCAATTGAACATCTCGTCTTAATCGTTTTAATTTGGGATCAACAGGCAATGGCTTACTGATCTTCGCCAGTTGTTCCTTGAGTTCTTTTAACTTTGGATTGACGGGTCTTGGTTTACTGACAGTTGCAACAATTTTTTGAAGTACTTTTAATTCAGGATCGATTCCTTGAAAATATTTCAAGAGGTCTTCTTTTTGTTTTTCCTGTCGGAATTTTTCGGGGATCGTCAAAATCTTTTCCACTTCATCCGGTGTTTTTGCAATTAACGTCGGGAAGGGGGTTGTGGAAACTGAAATCCGGAATCGGCCAAGATTAAATTCACGCCTGATATATTTCTGGTCCAAGAAGAATGTCAGGATCGTTCCTTTATCAAACCCGATGGCATTTTTTAGATCGAAAGTAGCAACATGATTTTTTCCACCCTGCGGTGAGATAGCCCAGCCATTTCCATCGTTCTTGTTGGAGCCATCAATTGCAGTTGAAACAGGGTAACCATTTTGGCTGAAATCAGCCTGTGCATTACTCAGTTTGATATTCTGCATTTCTTTTGGCTTATTTTTAGGTGCTGCTTTGACCCGGAATTCTGTTAATACAAAGTTCCCATCGCCTGCTCGCCCCGGCCCTGACTTCGGTAGTCTTTTGTCGGTTATCGCTTCGAGCCGGATGGCAGTGATGTTTTTTAAATCAGTTTCAGTGGTAATCGTATATGTGCCGGGGCGACTTGTCCCGGAGGCTGTTAAGGAATTATCTTTTTCAAGAGTCAGTTTGATGCCTTCGACTGCTTTAAATTGAGAAGGTTTGAGAACTGTCCATTTTGTCTGGCGATCAGAACGTTTTTCCCAGCTGGCAAGCATTTGAGGAATCTGGCTTTCATGTTTTTTCAGTTCCTCTTTGGCATTTGAAATTTTCTGCTGATACGCCTTTTCCAGTTCTGCCTCCTTGGGGGCAATTTTCTTTTCATGTGCAGCCAGTTCAGCTTTTGCTTTTTTGATGTTCTGTTTCTGGGTTTCTTTCTGTTTCGCAATAGCAGGAGCCAATTTGTTTTCAAGGATGGCTAGTTTTCCAGCTAAATGATTATGTTCAGAATTAATACTCTGGAACAATTTTTCTGATGATGTGATTTCCTCTGCAGTTGCGTTCCGGTTCAGGATTCGCATGAAGAGATCATCAATCAGTTTTTTATCTTCTTTCTGGTTGTTGACCATCCTGGCGATGGCATTGTCAGGATTCGAGATCGCATTATTCAATGTTGGTCCACTGATCAATGCCATGACAGGTCCCATTTGCATGCCGGCGGATCTTTCGCATTCACAAGGACTTTCTCGTACAGGTCGTCCAAATTTGAGTAAAAATTCACCCGGGATTTTAACTCCTGAATCAGGAAGTTCTGCAGCTCGTGTTCCTGCAGCCACTCCCGGGATTTTAGAAACTGATCCGGTGACTGCTATGAGGGAATCATAAAGGACTTCCGCTGGAAGCCTTCGGGCTTTTGCATGAGAATAATTAATATCGTCATCTTCATTCCAATTGTTTGATTGAATGGAAAGCTGATAAGTACGGGATCGGCAGATTGTCCGGATTAAATGTCGCACATTGAACCCACTGTTAATGAACTCGGTAGTCAGCCAATCCAGTAATTCAGGATTCGTTGGCGGGTTTCCAGCGCGAATATCATCCAGAGGTTCAATCAATCCTGTTCCCAGAAGGTATCCCCAAAGACGGTTCACGTAGCTTTTTGCAAAATATGTATTGTCAGCAGAGGTGATCCACTTTGCGATTTCTTCTCGCCTTGCAATTTCTTTTCCAGAAGAATGGTCCGCATGATAAGGGAGTTTCGGGGGAACAATTTTTCCCGTCCTGATGTGAGTCATGTCTCCTTTTTTTGTATCTGTTACCATTTCATAGAGAGGTTTTTTTCCTTCAACAGCAGTTCCGCCAATGTTTTTATTACCACTGGCAGGATCTTTTGTTAACTGGAACTGAGTAAAAAACGCAGCGGTTTCGTAATATTGGTCCTGGGTCCATTTTTCAAACGGATGGTCATGACATTTATTGCAGTTGAATCGAATTGCAAGGAATAGGTGCGTTGTCGTTTCCATTGTTTCTTCAGGAGTTCGATGGATTTTGTAATACGACGCCTGTGGGTTATCCCGGTTTGATCCTTTTGCGGTGAGAATACTGTAAACAAAACGGTCGTACGGTAGGTTATCTGAAACTGAAGTTCGTATCCAATTACGGAATTTCGAAGAGCCTTCTGTTCCTAAATATTTTCGATTGACCTGTAGCATGTCTGCCCATTTATTAGTCCAGTGTTCAATGTATTCTTCTGAACCAACAAGTTGATTAATGACTTCATCCCGCTTAATTTTAGACTTTCGTTTATCAGCAAGGAACGCCTTGACCATTTGAGGTTCCGGCGGAATACCTGTCAGATCAAGATGAATTCTCCGGAAGAATTCTGCGTCTGTGCAAAGAGGGGACAGGTTGGTTTTGGTTCTTTTCAATTTTTGATCGATAAGTTTATCAATATGATTCTGTACAGGAACATCTTTCCAGGTAAACCCGGTTCGATCTCCCATCACTGTTAGCGTGGTTGCAGCGTAGGCTCCTTCGTATCGGATCAAAACGGAAGCTTCACCTCTGCGAAGGACTTTAACTAACCCTGTTTTATAGGTGGTGACGATTTCAATATTTCCACTTTCAAAATGGGAATCAGAAGTGACATCCCGTTTTTTGCCATCTGCGTAAGTGGCAATCACACGGAACTGCTGGTTTGAATTAACGTGTTGTACAATTGGATTTTTGGGGAAGACTTCAATCTGTGTGACTTTTGGAATGGAATGGTCAAGTGGTGCTCCATCTGCGATCCATTGTTTCACAATTTCGTAATGAGGTTCGCCCGGTCGTGTGACCTGACCACCTTGGTGGGGGACAGCTGAAGTTCCTTTCAGAAGCATCAGGCTATTTTCCGGTGAAGCAACATTAATTCGCCTGCAAGCGTGGTCATCAGTGAAGGCTCGTAAATCGAAAATGGAATCATTTCCACGAAGGGAAAGTTTGAAACCTGCTTTTCCTTTATTTGCTCCATGACACGTTCCTGAATTACAACCCATTTTTGAAATCACCGGATTCACATCACGAACAAAGCTGGGATGAAAGTCGCCATTAATATGACTGGTGCTCACTTTTGTTTTGACCGATTGGCCAGCCAATGAAAAGGAGATTTCCGTTTCCCCATCTTTGAGTGCCCGGACAAGGCCATGTTTGGAGATTGTTACATTCGGGGCAGATAATTTGGTTTTGACCATGCGTGTGAGATCAGCACGGCTTCCGTTTTTCATGATTCCAGTCACAATAATTTGAGCAGAATCGTACCGATGAGAAATATCAATCATTTTCGGACTGACTTCCAGTGAGACAATTTCATCTTTGCTGGAAAGTCTTTCGGGTTCTTCAGAAGGTTCCGTGTTTTCTATTATGCTTTGTGAAACTGGAAGAGTTTTTTTATCCTGATTGGAATCAGTCGGCTTTAATGTGACCGGTAAGAATTCTTTGATCAGTTTACCATTGGTGGCATCGACCAATCGGATTTTTCCATCAAACCCGGCAGCTGCAACTTGTTTTCCATTTGGATGAAAAGCAACCGCAAACAAGCCTGAATCAAAATCTAGTTTTCCAAGCTCTTTCACCCCTTTGCCGTAATAGGCATTCAACTTCTTTTTGTCTTCGGGAGTTCGATTTTTCGGAGCTTTGGTTGAAAGCTTTGCAATATCCTTGTTCGTTTCAAGGGAGAACTCAAACTGGCAGATACTCAATGAGCCTTTTCCATTGTAGCTACTGACAGAAGCAATGTGTCTTCCATCGGTACTGATTGCAACATCAAAAATTCGTCCAGCCAGTGCAGGGAATTGACGGATAAGGTTTGCATCGTCACCAATCACTCGTTTTGTTGTCCTGATCATTCGATAAATCTTGGGAGTACCATCTGCTCCCCCAACAACAAAGGCATTTTCTTTTGGAAGAAATTCGATAGCAGCCATCCCACCTTTTAAGGCACCGGGAGTGATGGACGTGATATTGTCGATGAATCTTTGTGTTTTGAATTCCGTCAGCTTGACAGTGTGGTCTCTGCTAACGGATACGATGTGTGTTCCCTTGACCGAAAAAACGGTATCCAGAACCCAGTCGTTATGGGCACCCTGATAAAGAACTTCTTTTCCGGTGGTCGAATCAATTGCTCGAACCGTATTGTCAGCGCACCCATATGAAATATATTTTCCATCAGGCGACCAGTTGGCTCCGTAAACGGTGTCATGTGATACCGGAAGAGACATCACGAGTTTTTTTGTTTTCATGTCCCATACTTGAATTTCTCCCATCCTTGCAGGCAAGCCACCTGCAACAACCAGCTTGGTTCCATCGGGTGAAAAACGAACGGATTCAATCCGCTCAGAAAGACCAATTAATCTTCCTGCAAGACCGGAGCCATCAGCATTGTGTAACAGTACTTCATGGAAACCAGCGACGGCCAATAATTTTCCATCCGGGGAATAATCGATGGAAGTGATCACCGGGGCTGCAGTGTATTCGGGAGGGTGTTCATTGTTGAAGTGGATGTTTACAGACTCAGGTGTGTCGTTTTTTGCACCTTGTTCAATCCATTTTTTAATCAAGGCAATTTCGCTTGCGCTGAGTGGATCTTTATCCCGAGGCATCTCTGCCTCTCCTTTTTCGTTATGCTGAATCAGTTCAATCAGATAACTTTCAGAAGGCTTGCCGGGTATGATCGCTTTTGATTCACTTTCCCCTCCTTTTAAAAGCAAATCAAAATGCGTCATGTCATATTCACCCCCTTTTTTGGCGGGTTGATGACATCCCTGACATTTAGCTTGTAAAATCGGGCGTATATTTTTGTGAAAGCTGACGTCGGAAGTTTTAACAGGTCCCTTATCTGCAAAAAGTGATGATGCAGAAAATAACAGGATTCCAACCCAGAGATGACTTCGTAAAAACATGATCTAATACCTATTACTTTAACTATGTCTGAATGACAGCTATAAACTCGGAATGGAGTTGAGATGAACCCTGTGGAGAAAAATAAATCAGCTATAAGTAAAAACTTAAATGAGAATCAGCGAGTTCAACTAGATTGTTCAGGACTGTGATCTTAATCTTTTTATTAATTCGACATTTTCAATTGTGGTTTGATCTGGAAGAAATTCCAAATTCAGGTAAGTAGCAATTGTACCATTCTCGATTCCCTGGTGTCCAGCGTATTGGTTTTTAAGGGCAGTTTGAACCTGAATTAATCCTGTTTATTCTCAATTAACATCAATCCATGCATGATTCAGAGCCTTTTCGGACCTTGAGGTTGTATTTTGGCATCATGTAAGACGCAGAATTTAAAAAAAGAAAAAGGTCTCACGCAGAGATCGCAGAGACCGTGATCAATAATTGCCACCGTCTTAATCATTGAATTAAATATTAATAAACTCGAAGACACAAAGAAAAAATAGTTCATATGT
>JAJRVU010000068.1 GCA_024277145.1 Planctomycetota bacterium | reverse complement strand
TTCAGTTCAGAAGGCACTTGCGTTGTATATTGTTTAATTTTTTATACGCGTCCTATTAAAGTTAATTCATCATCTACGTTTATTACCCCGTTTTGAATAGATGCTGAACAGGGGAGACTGGAATCAGAACAAGCGGTTGTCTATAATACAGTAAACGCTAGCGTACAGTACTCAGCGTACTTCAACGCAGCCAATTTCGGGGCAAATGAGCAGTTTAAGAGACCCAAAATGATAAAACCACATGATGGTTCGGCGATGGATATTTCGGACGAGAAAATTCGAGAGCTCGTAGAACGTTTCAGTACGCGCGGACCTCGTTACACTTCTTACCCGACTGCACCCCAATGGACAGAGAAAGTTGATTCAAACGTCTATCGTGAAGTGCTTCATAATCATACCGATCCCTCGCCAATTGCCCTTTATACACACATTCCATTTTGTGCGAAACTTTGTTTGTATTGTGCCTGTAATGTTCGCATTACCGGAAAGCAGGATCTTGTTGAACGGTATCTTGATGCATTGAAACGGGAAACTGAAACGGTTGCAGGACTTTTTCAAACACGACCTAAACTGGCGCAAATGCATTTCGGTGGAGGAACGCCGACATTTCTGACTCCTGATCAATTAGGCGGAGTGATTGACAGCCTCGATGCCAATTTTGAATCTATTCCGGGAGCAGAACGATCTATCGAAGTTGATCCGAGAGTCACCACGGTTGAACATTTGGAAATGTTGAGGTCAAAAGGATTTCAACGAATTTCAATGGGGGTTCAGGATCTTGATGAGCAAGTTCAAGTGACAGTCAAACGGGAATACAGTGAAGAACAGCTAACGCAGTTTGTTGCAGATGCACGACGAGTTGGGTTTGAAGGAGTGAATCTGGACCTGATATACGGACTCCCTTTTCAGACTGAGAAAACCTGGAAACGGACAGTTGACTCCATAATCGCTATTCGCCCGGATCGATTAGCTGTCTTTGGTTATGCTCATGTTCCCTGGATGAAACCGCACCAGAAATCGCTGGAAAAATTCGGCCTTCCCTCACCGGAAGAAAGATTGTCCCTGGCAATTCAATGTCGACGTGCATTTATTGATGCGGGTTATTTTGCAATTGGCCTTGATCATTTTGCTCTGCCGAGTGATGACATGGCGATCGCATTTCAAAAAGGAACCATTCATCGAAATTTCATGGGCTACACCGTTCAGGATACGGAATCAATGGTTGCATTGGGCGTTTCTTCCATCGGAGATTTCCCGGCTGCGTATGTTCATAATCAAATGAATACAGATAAATACATCGAACAGATCGAATCGGAAGGATTGGCCATCACGCAAGGGCATCAATTATCGAAAGAAGACCGTTTACGACGAAGGGTCATCGTTCGATTGATGGGCAACTTCCATATTTTGCCTGCAAAAATAGAACAGGAATTCGGGATTTCCTTTGAAGAGCATTTTGCATCTGAGATTCTTGAACTGCAAAAATATGTGGATCAAGGTGTGTTACGTAGAGATGATTCCGGTTGGCATGCAACTGTTGAAGGAACTTTCGTGGTGAGAAACATTGCCATGATTTTTGATCGGTATCTTGAAACGGATCGAGAAAAAACGGAACGGTATTCGAGAACAATATGAACAACAGACTTTCTAAGCACTCGGTCCTTCTGATCGATATGGGTGGCCCTCACAATCTGGACGAAGTGAAGCCTTATCTCCAAAAGATTTTTTCCGATCCCAGAATCATTCCGGGTAATCCGATCAAGCGATGGATTTTAAGTCGATTGATTGCAGCAAAATCTGCTGAGGAGACAAAAAAACGGTATGCCATCATTGGCGGGAAATCTAACGCAGTTGAAAATGCCAGAAAACTTGCGAATCAACTGACAGACTTTTTTGCCAAAAGAAAACTTCAGGTTGAATGTGAAGTGGCGACCCGTTACAGCTTTCCAGATATCCCTGATGGACTGGACGAACTACTTCGAAAACAGAATGCCCCTTTGACTGCTGTTTATCTGTTTCCTCATAATACAATTGCATTGACGGGTTCCTGTGTTGACGTCTTAACGAAATCAACCAAAAAACGCGGAATTCCTATCGACTATCATGTGAAACACCTCGGGAAAACTCAAACTTATATTCAAGGTTGGGCGAACGGAATTAAAAAGGCTGTTAAGCGACCCAAAGAAACATTTGTCATGCTCACTGCGCATTCTCTGCCGATTTCCATTATTAATCAAGGTGACCAATATCTTGTAGAGGTGGAAAAATGCGCAGATCAGGTGAAAGCTCTGTTGGGAGATGTGGCTGTCGATCTAGCGTATCAAAGTCAGGAAGGAAAAAACTGGGTTGGCCCGACTGTAGAAGAAAAAGCAACAGCCGCCAGGGAACAAGGGTATAAAGAACTCATTATCGCGCCATTAAGTTTTGTTGGCGACAACACGGAAACACTGTTGGACATTGACCTGGACCTTTTTAAAGCAATCCAACATCTCGGTTTTGAACGATTTGAACGAATTCCGCCACCTGATCAACAAGGTTTCCTTTGCGATATGGTTGCAGAAGCGTTGAGTCAGGAGTGGGGTCTTGAATCAGAAAAAAAATAAAATTCGAGTGGCCATTATTGGGGGTGGAATTGCTGGACTATCTGCTGCTTTTCGTATTCGGGAAGAATTACGAACCTCACATTTAGATCATGAAATTGTAATTTACGAACAAGAAAAAAAATGTGGCGGTGCAACTCAAACAAAACAGGTTGATGGGTTCTCACTAGAATTTGGCCCGAATGGCTGGCTTTCTAATGAACCCCTCACTGCCCGCTT
>JAJRVU010000067.1 GCA_024277145.1 Planctomycetota bacterium | reverse complement strand
GGAAATCCTGCCCCAGTTTTCTACTGCTGAGCGTGCCCGGATGGTGCTTGAGGAGCTTGGTCCGACCTTTACCAAACTGGGACAAGTGCTGAGCACCCGACCTGACCTTCTGCCTGAAAGTTTCATCGAGGAGTTTAAGAAATTACAAGATCATGTTCCTCCGATCAGCTTTCATGAAATTTCAGATCAAATTACTCTTTCTCTGGGGAAATCTCCCGATCAAATTTTCTCCTCTTTTGAGGTCCAGCCGATTGCTTCGGCCTCGATTGGACAGGTGCACAAGGCAATATTACGAATAACACACGAAAAAGTTGTTGTCAAAGTCCAGCGTCCTTCCATCCGTTCGATTATTGAAAGTGATTTAGATATTCTTTATCTTTTAGCACGACTGATTGAGAACAATATTCCGGAAACACAAATGTATAGCCCGGTTGGGATGATTGAAGAATTTGATAAAGCGATCCCCCGCGAATTGGACTATACAATTGAAGCACAGAATATTATCCGGTTTCGGCGTAATTTTGAACATGATAAAACGATTTACGCACCGAAAGTTTACCGAGAATTAAGTACCAGAAATGTTCTTGTGACCGAATATATTGAGGGTACCAAAATTAGTGAGATTGTCAGAACTCCGAAAGAAAAAAAACAAATTGCCCGTAACGGTTTCCGCAGTATCTTGAAACAAATTTTTATTGATGGATTTTTTCATGGCGATCCTCATCCTGGAAACCTATTTGTGTTAGAGAACAATACGATTGTCTTTCTTGATTTTGGTATGATGGGGCGTCTTGATGAGGAGATGAAGGACGAACTTGCGGACCTTCTGATTGCAGTGATTAACCAGAATGTTATCCAGGCAGCTCAGATTCTGGCGCATATTGGAACTCAGACCAGAGACCTCAATATGCGAGTATTTCGGAACGATGTTGCCGATATTTTAGAACGCTATTATGGAGTCCCGTTGCATCAGATTGAACTTGGCAAAATTATGCGAGAAATGATTGATGTTGCGGTAAAACATCAGATTCGGATTCCTCCTGATTATACCTTGATGATCAAATCCTTACTGACAATTGAGAGTATTGGAAAACAACTTGATCCCAATTTAAATGCTGTCGAAGAGGCCAAACCGATGGTAACCAGGATTCTGAAAGAGCGCTGGAGCCCACATCGAATTTTTTCGCATTCTCTTATAAATTTTAAAAATCTGTCGCTGATTCTTCGAGAGTTTCCTCTCCAGTTGCATCAGATTCTGGACGAAATCCGGCAGGGCAAGCTCCATATTGAGTTTGAACATGTTCACCTTGAACGGCTGATCCTGATTCTTGATACCGCGAGTAATAGAATCGCTGCCAGCCTGGTGATTGCCGCATTGATCATCGGCTCGTCCATTATCATGCATACAAATCGGGGACCAATGTTCATGGAGTTTCCGCTCCTTGGAATTATTGGATTTGTTTCAGCCGGAATTATCGGTTTCTGGCTGCTGCTTTCAATCCTGCGTTCAGGAAAATTTTGAGAACAGTATTTTCTTTAAACTTCGCATTGGCAATATTTGGAGGTCATCATGAGCCCACAGAATTTTTATGAAGAAGCGAGTGCCCTGAATCTTGAGAAGCAACGAAGACAGTATTTGTTGCATCTGCATCAGTTTTTTGATCAAATTCCCCTGATTCCACCACAAGAAATGTTCAATCTGCTTACGAAGTATCATTACAAAGGTCAGGAAGATGCTCGCAAAGCAATCACTTTACTGGCATATCGCCATGTCAGGCGTTTAAAACGGATTTATTTGGAAGGCATTGCCCGTGATCAGCTTCCGCCAAAATCGAATTATTTGATGGTTGGGCCAACGGGATGTGGAAAAACATTCATGATTGAGCTGCTCTTCCGGAAAATCTTGAAACTTCCCACTGCAATTGTAGATGTCACGCAACTCTCAGAGACTGGCTATGTCGGCAATGATACCTGTACAATTTTAACAACGCTGTTAGAACATGCCGGAAATGATCCTATTGCAGCGGCGGCGGGAATTATCTGCCTGGATGAATTTGACAAACTGGCCACAACTCAAAATCAGGCTCGGTTTGATGGGCAGGGGACAACGAAAGATGTGAGTGGATATGGCGTTCAACGGGAATTACTGAGGATTATCGAAGGCACAGAGATGATGGTTCCGCTCGATTTAAATAACAACATGTACAGCCAGCGAATTCCAATACGAACTGAGGATATTACGTTTATTGCCTGTGGGACATTTTCGGGCTTTAAAGGGATTACCACAAACATGAATCCCCAAATCGGATTTAACGCTTCGCTTGATGAAGGCTATACCAGAACAGTTCAGAAGATTGCTGTCAATTTTGAAGAACAGGAAATTAGCGATATTGAAAATTTCCAGTTATACGGATTTATTCCTGAACTCATGGGAAGGTTTACACGCATCATCGCACTAGCTCCTCTTGATCGGGATACTCTGAAAGCTATTCTGCTAGATTCTGTTGTGCGGAAATTTCACCAGGAATTCAAGGAAGAGGGGATCAAACTCCAGATCGAAAAACCGGTCCTCGATCACATTGTCGAGCAGAGTTTCAAACGCCAAACCGGGGCGCGAGGACTTGCCTCGGTCCTGACAAAATATCTCGAAGATGCGGCCTTTCGATCCTTCTGTAACGATGTCAATACAGTGACCTTACGCATGAAAGGGAAAGAAGTGATCTCTGAGCTAAGTTAAAATAATTATAACTTTAGGCACTTTGCTCTTTTAGTTGTTTTTCGAGTTTTGCTAAACGTTTTTCGACTTTTGTAAAATCTTTTTTTATCTTCTTTTCCATTTCGGCCAGATCATCTTTTGTCAACAGATTCAATTCATCCATGATAGCCTTAATTCGTTCATCAATCATTGCAGTGAGTTTGGCTTTATTTTCATGAATAACTTTCTGAAGTTCATCCACAAGCGATTCGCCTTCTTTCTGCGTTAATTTTCCTTTCTGAACAAAATCATCGATGACTTCCTGGATCTTTTCCTCAGTGAAAGCGAGCGCGCCAATCCCCGCAAGTATTGATTTTTTAATTACTTCAAACATACAAAATACCTCCACCGTATTTTGGGATATTACAGCATTATTCACTTGTTTTCAACCAGATAATTAAAAATTGTGGTTCCATGCCAAAAACGTCACAGAGGAGCATGATGAAACCTCTTTCAGTAACCATTCAGCCTATTATTAACACCTCGTTTTAACGAGGTGACAAGAACACTGAGCGCTGATGTTTCCTGGTCTTTCCCCTTTCCGGCGTCTGCAAGACGCCGGAAAGGGGAAAGACCGCAGATGGAAGGCAGACTGTTTCTTTCTGTCCCCCTTGATAAATCAAGGGGTTAATGAGAAAGCTCTCCGTGCAAAAGGATGGTTCTGACATGCAGACTGTCAGGTTCAATAATAGCGAATAATGCTGTAATTTGAAAATTTTTATGATTTGCTCTTTCATTTTTTCGACATTTTTTCTTCCAATAAAAAAATCTAAAAGTTGGCTGTAATAAACGCAAGAAAAATCTTGCCTGGTAAACAATTTGTATCACTCTCCGTAAATGTATCAATTGTTCCCCATTGGGAAATATTGCGAGTTTTCCTTGTACAATTCTTTTGTCTTGACGTAAATAGTAATGTGCAGAATAAAAGTAAAATAACCCTGATTTCATGATTCAACAAAACGTAAATGTCGAAAGTATACAACTTGACATTTTAGACGATTGTTATAATGACGTTTTTATGAGTATTCCTGACCTCACTACAACGCCTGCAACAAAGCAGTATTCAAGAATTCTCCTGGTTGGAAGTATAATAGTAGTATTCTGCTTGATTGGAGTTTTGCTATTTTGGTTGTTTGCTTCTTCTGCCGTTGATAAGCAGGAAATTCGTGAATTATTAGAAAACAGAGCGAATGCCTTAACACAAAAGAATTTGCCTCGCTATTTAGCATGTTTTTCTCTGCGATATCGCAGTGGGACACGGACGTATGACGATTTAAAAGCGAATGCCTCACAATGGTTTGCACAGTTTGCAACCATCCGATTTTCTTTTCAGATTTTGGATATACAGATACAAGATGATAAAGCCATCGTTGAAAATGATTATCAGTTCTCTTTAACCAACATTGAAGGGGAATCAATAAACATAGCTAAACGGGAGTTACTTGAAATACGACGTGAGAACAACCAATGGAAGATTATTAGCTCACTCTCAATTCAATAAAATGGGTTCTGGTTCAAAAGGGATTGAACATTGATGTCACCATATTTCTTTTCAGACGGAATATAAGATGAGGAATCAAGAAGAACATGTGTTTATTGGCAAGTATGAAACCACTTTTATTTTCAAAGCAGAAGGACGTCTTACCCAAAAATCTCTCTGGAATGTACATACCTCAATTCAGAAATGTATGGAGGACTCAACGATTACGGATGTGCTCATAGATATCACGCACTGTTTCTATATGGATAGCACAATTTTAGGGGTTCTTGCCCGTTGGGCCATTTCTTTCGCCAGAACTCACTCCTCACCACCCTTTCTGGTCGGTTTAGAAGGCAGCCCACTCGAAAGCATCTTTCGCAGAATGAGCTTGACGACCCTGTTCCGCGTTTCAGAAAACGTTGGAGTTGTTGAAAAGAGTGCTTTGTCACAACTTTCGTTTTCAGGGCAATACTCAACAAAGGAATATGCAGAACATGTCCTCTCGGCCCACGAAACACTTGCAGAACTCTCTCCAGATAATGCTAAAGAGTTTGCAGCCGTAATCCAATGTCTAAAAGCTGATCTCAAGGAAAAATAAATTCCGGTTTTAAAAACGCACCTCAAAATTTGTGTAGCGTCCAGTATAGGAGCAAATCTCCGTTTTTAGATTAGTGACATGGGCACTCCGAGGACCGTGGCTACACCAGTCGACCATTTGTCTGACAGATGACTCCTCTCCCTCAATAAGCAGTTCAACCCGACCATCACGAAGATTTTTCACCCACCCAGTAACACCTAACCTATTCGCTTGCCTGATAGCGGTATAGCGAAACGCAACGCCCTGTACATACCCTGATACATAGACATGCATACAAATGTTTGCCATTATCTCCTCCTTCAGGCGCCAAAATCTCTCATCATCTGGTGAAAGGAGAAATCAAGACGGCTCAACATCATTGTCGTCGTCCCTTGCAATAAAATATTTTCTTCTCGGATACTCTTCTTCCATAATCATCGCATATATTGTGTCCTGAAATTCCTGGAGTTTCTTTTCAGCATTTTTGAGCATAGTTCTACGATGACCGATACTCTGACGGATCTCTGCTAACATGGCTTCAAGAGCTTCAATACTCTCTGTAAACTCATTGAAATCCTGCATTTCTTCGTTTTCAGGTTCTGTCCGAAAAATTTTCATATATTAATAATCCTTCACCTTAAAACAACATACGTGAAACACGAAAACTTCCATCTGATAAATTGTTCTTCCAAAAGTTCAAAAATTCCGAGAATGAAATCATAAAAAGTGCTTGTGGGCTTGCTTCCTTTTATAAGTTAAAGTATAAGTGCTTGACACTACAATGACAAAAAGTAATGTAGATTTATTGTACCGTCTTGAAACCAAAATAGAAGGTACCTAACAAAAAATGCAAGTATTTATTTGACAAAATACAGAAACAAAGTGTAAAAATTACACGAGTGAAAGTGAGCTAAAATCATAAGTGTCTAAAGTGCCTAAAGTGTCTAAAGTTATGAGAATTATTATTAACTTTAGCTCACTCTCTACTTTAGGCACTTAGAACTTCATCTGATGATAACTTATCAATGTCCACAATTAAAGCAACTTCCTGAGAATGTTAGAACATTTTGGGAGGAGAAGCAGCGGGAATTAGGAGAGAAATTACTCTTATTTTCTTATACGATTTTCGTAAAGCCCACTAGCTTTCCGCCCCCTGAAAAAAGTGGGATTTTCTACTTGATGGAGCGTAATCTCTGGTTTGAAGATTTTCCGAAACCACCATTATTTTTTTTAAATAGGGACTCAAAGTATAAAAAAACGCTCATCCAAATCCCTCGTCAATCAATAACAACTGTCGAACTTGTGAAACAGTCGGTCCTTGATCAGGTGCTCCAGAACAAACAACGGCGTCCGGGATTTATTCAAAAACTCATGCGACTGATAAGTCCAGATCCGCTTTATCTCCTCGTTTCAGGCAATCAGGGTTCCGGAAATTCTTTCCAATATGCCTTCCGCGAACTTAACGATCCTGATGCCTGGTTGCAGGCTCTTCAAAAGTCATAGCATGTGGTAGGGTGGGTATAAAAACTTATGGAAGAGACACTGCAACGTATTCTTGTTGAGATACAAGAATTACGCCAGGAATTTCAAAAATTCAGGCGATCCATCCCATCTAACCGAACAAGTATAGAATATATGCTACGACGACGAGGGGTTTTCGCGGTAAAATATACTCCTGGAGAGCATATTGTGCTCCCGCCAGACTGCTCCAAAAGTACTGAAGATAAACTATATGGTCTCATGAAAAAATATTCCTTCCGTATTTTTCTGCGCGATCTTATTAAGCATGTAGATCATCTCAAGCCAAAATATCTGACAAAATATTGTTCTGAAGATGTCGCCCGGGAGTATCTTGCAACACTCGTATAGCATCGTATACTGCAACATATTGCCTCATGGCAATATCAATTTACTACCGGCAAAGTTCCGAATTTCGGGGATACTCTGGAGTGGTTTGTGGCAAAAGTCATGCAAAGAGAGTTTGCCTCTCCAGCAACTTGGGGAAATCGTTTAAAAAACAGCGATGTCGGCGGTGATTACGATGTAATTGCCTGTGTCGAGGGTCACTTCGCTTACATTGAGGTAAAATCCTCTCCACCGAAACATATTGATATTCCGGAAGTCAAAGCTTTCATAGATCGGGTGCAAACTCTGCGTCCCGACTTTGCGATTTTCTTAGAAGATACCCATTTGCGCATGAAGGATAAACTCGCTATGATGTTTGAGGAAGAAATGCGGCAGCGTTATGGAAAGCAAGCCAACCAGGACTATCCTGTCCGACGGCTTCATGAGGAAATTTTCTCCATTAATAACATCATCTTCATCACCAACACAAAACCCGACCTCATCATAAATATTGGGACTTGCCTCAAACACTTCTTCGCCCGAGGATTATAAGAAGACCGGAGAGCAAACTAAAGTTTGCTCTCCTTTAATTCGTTACCCACAGGTGTACCCGTGTTCCAGCCGGAACAATAGCGCGGGCCCGGGGAGATTGTTGCATGATAAGCCCTGTCTTCCATTGGGGATGCTTCACCCGGATGATATTGCCGACGGAGAGTCCTGCTTTGCGGATAGCGAGGATCGCATCGGCCTGACGAAGTCGCATCAGGTTTGGAACCGGAACAGCATACGTTGCAGGAGTTTGAGTCTGAGTCTGGACATACGCCACCCGGGGTTGATAGGTATCCTGAACCATCCATCCCTGCGAATAATACCATTCCGGATACCATCGTGACGTAGTATCCGCAAATATGGATGGGGTTGCGGAAGAGTAAGGAACAACTTGAGCCTG
>JAJRVU010000066.1 GCA_024277145.1 Planctomycetota bacterium | reverse complement strand
CCCGTCATGATTCTGCCCGTCATGATTCTGCCCGTCATGATTCTGCCCGTCATGATTCTGCCCGTCATGATTCTGCCCGTCATGATTCTGCCCGTCATGATTCTGATTGTCTGATTCCATAATATTCGAGTATCTGAGAGAAATGGGAAGCAGTAATGTCCTGCGTTCTCATTTAATTGTTTTTGTAATTTTAAATGCGGTCTAATGTTTTTCTTAACAATAGAAATAATAAACGGGGGCGATCTACAAGGAAGAATTTATAGAGGCTGACCTTCATTATACCCGAACAAAGGGGGGGAGAACAGGGGTTTTCTATCTCGATTCAACCTTGTTTTAAGCAAACAGCTCTAAAGGACGATTAAAACATAAATAGTTGCGATGATGATTTGCATAATAGCAAATGGGACAGCCAGCTTCACAAAGCCTACAAAACTTAATTGTATTTTCTGACGAGCGATGATTGTCATGGCGACAACTGTTGATGCAGAGCCGATAGGCGTGATGTTTCCTCCAAGGTTAGCTCCGAAAATCACGCACCACCAGTAAGGTGAATCGGGAGAGGTTTCCATTCCTTTTAGAATTTTTGCAAGCATTGCAGCTAATGGAATGTTATCGGTGACGGAGCTTGCGATGGCAGAACTTCCCAGTAAAACTGAAGAAGCAACTTTTTCGGGTAATTTCAAGACTGCTGCAATTCCATCTCCTATCAAATCTAGGACCAGCGCATGTTCCATGACATTGATAACAACAAATAACGCAGCAAAAAATGCAAGCAGGTCCCAGTCAACTGCTGAATAAAATTTATCAACTTCATTTTTGTAAGCAATCAGGACAACACCTGCAAAGAACAAGGCAATAAATCCCATTCCGAGTTGATTCAATCCCCAGGGCAATGTTGATTGACATGAGAGCGTGAGAATAAAACAGGCCAGTGATGCAATGGAGAACCAGAAGAAGTTTTTACTCGGAATTCCATCGTTTTCATCAAAGCTTTCGACCAGTTTTTTTGCAGTCTCTTTTTCTTCATCACTGTTCAAACTATTGATTTGAAATTTCCATTTACTCATTAATAATGTTGCAATGGTTGCTATTAATACATAGGGAGACGCAACAAGAAAGAATTTGACAAAGCTGATTCCAGCCGTTTTTCCGACAATAATATTAGGGACACTACTGATTAAAGTTAAGAGTCCACCAACATTTGTCAGTAATCCTTCCGTGAGAAGAAAGGCGAGAAGTAAATCTGTTCGGTTCAGTTTTTTCAGGGATACTCCCGTGAGACTTCCAATAATAATCATCGCGGTAACGTTATTTAAGACCGCTGAAAAAAGAACGGTCAAAGCTCCGTAATAGATCAGGAGTTTCCAGGGATCTCCCCCTGATTTTTTTGTCAACTTGATAGCCATCCATGCGAAAACACCTGATCGACTGGTGACTTCGACAAACAGGCTTGCTCCTAAAATAATGGTGATGACTCCCCAGTCAATGGCAGGAATATAAATGGGGATGTTCATATCGTGTCCATTTGGCAGATGAATGGAACCAAATGAAAAAAGTTTCAGCAATGTTCCCAATACCAGGCAGAGCCCTGCAAAGGTTCCGACAATGATCGATTTCTTTGCATGGATTTTTTCTTCAAATGCCAATGCAGCAATCATGAGGATCAGGATCAATGTGAACAGGAATGTCACCCAGCCGGGAACATGTTGTTCAGCAGTTTCAGCGACTTCAGATGCAAGTAGTATCAATTGGTTGTTGAACATGGAAATAATTTCTTATTCGTTGATGAAAAAATCAGAGATCTATTCGGTATCAGATGCTGTTCTGAAATATGAACTCAGAGAAGCAGGAGTGGACGGTCGGTAAATTCAATACTCATGGAGTATCCAAGCCCGTGCATTGCGAGTTGGTCTTCATCTTTTGTATTGAAAATGAGCAAATTGATATTCTGCTGATTGACAAGATCACGATAGATTTTCAAATGATGGCCGAGTCCTACGCTGGATTGATAAGTCAAATCGGGTCGTCTTGTTGAAAGATCCTGAATGCAGGAATCAATGAATTCAGAAGCATCATCAAGAAGCCGATTTTGGATTAATTCTTCAGCTTGATGAGTTTCTATTTCCGGTATCCGTGAAATGGCATTGAGGTATCTTTGAAAAATCAAGTCATCTTCAATATGGCAGAGCCAGACGGTTCCCTGTTCTGTGCAGAGTTTTACGCCATAATTAATTAAATTGCTGTCCCCTCGAATATGGTCTGTGACAATCATCACGCGTTGACAGGACATTTCATCTAAAGATTTTGGTTTTTGAGCAGTTCCCGGAAGAAGCAGGATAGGGATTTGAATAACCTGGGTGAGAACATCCACATAAACCCCGAGGCTGTGTTGGGGAATGAGGGATTCTTCCTGAAGGTGCCTGTACGTGATGACCAGATCAGGAGAGTGTTCCTGAAGAAGCCTCAGCAGGTCTCCCAGATTGGAAAATTGATCACCCCTAACGGTATTCCATTCAGTGTTGCTTTTGATGCTGGGAAGAAACTTCTGTGCCTGATCTTTAAGGTTTGAAACAGAAGGTTCATTTTGATCAGAAATCAGGAGGACCGATTTAATTTCCAGATCCTGGTATTCATATTTTACTTTTTCGGATCTTTTGAAGATTGATTCGAATTCGTCAATATGGTCAGTCATAATTTATCCCTGTTGTCTTTAATGCATGATGTCATTGAAGCATGATAGCTAAGGCTTTACGACTGCTTATATTTCATCCGGGAGAGAATGTAAAGAAGATTCATTCCGGAATTAAAAAATGTTATAAGTAAATTTGTTCCACATATTGATTCCATCAAAAAAAGCCCCTGAGATTCTATGTCTCAAGGGCTTTTTATTTAATGTCGGTTGAGAGAAATCAACGTTTTAGAATTTTTCGAGAGAAATCTGCTCCAGCCAGTCGTGTGTTCATTTTGATATTGGAATAGCTGTAAGCTTCTATCATTGTTTGCTGGTCGAGTTCAATCCCTGTCAGTTTTTCTGATCCGCTTGGCCAGTTGAAGTTTTTTGTGCAAAGGGGAACAAGCCATTCTTTATCGAGGTAGATAACTGATTTACGATAAGGGGGAGAGACATCTTTATGGTTATATTCAATAATAAAACAATAACATTCCCGATCTTCAAACATTTGGTCTGAATGCATCTGGCATTTTAATTCCATTTCGCCATTGGTCAATTCTTTGATTCGATAACTGAGAATTTTTTTTGATTGGTTGACAAGTCCGATATTGGTAATGGGATGACGTGATTTTTTCAGTGCAGTCGAACCGGTAGGGTTGAGTTTAATGGGGGGGATAAAACGTCCTTTAGCTCCTCCCACTTTCACAATCATTTTGTTATCATTCTGGCCAGCAACATATAAAACTTCCTGCCCTTTGTCTCCTACAAGCCATTTCATATAAACGCTAAATGGTGCATGCATCAATTTTAAATTCATCACCTGGTTTTCACTCATCACACCATCAATCAATTCCTGTTTGATAAATGTTGTTGTGTAGCCATGATGTTTTTCAAATTTCCTGATACCTTCTTCAAGCATGAGCTTATTCATTAGCAAAGCTGTTCGACCTGTCATTACATTACTTGAACCGGTTTCTGTGTCGTCATCATTATTGCTTGAACCGGAATTAGAAATTGAAGCTGTTTGAATCAATTGATGGGAAGAATTTGCGAGTTGAGCAAGATTCAGGTTGATAGGTTCTGCATCTGAGCCAGCAGGAACCGGGTCTATGTTTGCGTAAACAAAACCAAATACAAACAGGGATAAAATGATTGCATAACAATTGTAGCCACGACAGGAGCAGGGCTTGATTTTCTTCGCCAACGGTTTCAACATGTATTTTGTCTTTCTCGGTTTATTGTGCAGATTGCACATTACTGTAGCATCCCTGATTTACTTTTATACTTTGCTTCAAGCCCTAATCCGTTGTGCTTAAATGAAACTCACCCTCGTGCAGAAAATAATTGCACCCTGATCACCAGAAGGTTTTATCGGAGCAAGTTTCCTGAAATTTATAGATAGAGATAATGGTTCAGCCCGGATAATTTTAATCGGATTTAAAATCCATCTTTCACCACTAAAACGTTGGATTTACGGGGAAAAATGTATCTCTGGTTGATTTAAGATATTGCAATCTGAATAAGCAGCGAGGGGTTAAAATGCGGAATAAATTTCCCGCATTCTCTATTTTTACAATAAGAAATGGAATGTTCAGGATTAAGAAGAAGAAGGGATTATATGTATTGAGATGACGAGGTGATTTTGTTCATGAAGTGTATTTTTGCTGTAAGGTATTGATAAATAAGGATTTCAAGTGCGATACAGTAATAATTGCGAGTGGAAAATACCGATTGGGTCCTATTTTTTGAACTCTGGAATGAGTTCGATGGTGATTTTTGTTCCTAATGTCGGAATATTTTCTGTGTTTGCTTCAAACAGTAAATTTTGCTCACCTTGCGCAGAACTACGGATATCCAGATCAATCATGGAAGATGGAAAGTTGGCAACACAGATAAGATCTCCCGATTGAGCAGCATAGATATCTGGCTGTCCTGATTCAGTCCCTTTAATGATATTGCTTCCAGAAAACAGCCAATTTGCTTCCATTGTTTTTAGTTGGCTGTCGGAATAAAACTTTTTGATCGCTTTTTGATAATCCGAATTTTTACTGTATGTTAAAAGGAGATCTTTTTGTTGTTCTGTCATTGGTCCGTACCAGACCAACTCATTCACGCGTTCTTCATAACTTAATTTGCTTTTTCGCGGGATATTCAGGTCAGCAGGTTTTTTTGGAAATTGTTTCACATAATAACGGTTCACTGCATTTTTAATCCATTTTTGTGCATTCACGCGGTGAAGTTTTTTATCCTGGTCAACCCATTGTAAAAAGATATTTATTTTTTGTCCCTTTGCAGGATGATATTCAGGAGAGTAAACAACGGGTGAACCTGGCTTGGCACCGATGACCAATAAACCAGCGTGAATAATATAAGCTTCTGCATCAACCGCTAAAATCGATTCGTGTTCTTTTGTCTTCGACGGGCAGCAGAGCATTTCCAGCAAACCTTCGCGTAAAACCACCGTTGATTTTAGAAGAATCCGTTTCCCATTTTTATCGAGAAGAACAGTGCCACTTTCGTTGAGTGGGATTAATCGTGCATCAACTTTATCGTCAAGTTTTCCTTGATTTTTTGAGTTAGCTTTTTGGTCATCCGCTTGTGTGCTCACCAGCATTAAACAGCAGATGAACAGGCTGAAGGGCAGTTTTAAAAAATTCACGATTTCTGGATTCTCCTGTCAGATATGATAATTTATGACTGAATGATTATTTATGAAGACTCTGTTTGTCTAGCCAATTCAGTAGATCATTAAAAATGGACTCCCGATTTGCTTCAAATTCAAGTGTATGGTCTGCATCAGGATATTCAATCAATTTTTTATCTCTTGCAATAATCTGCCGAAAATAATCTCTGGTTTTATTGTTATCGATAATTCGATCCTGGCCAGCGAGCATCATCAACAGAGGCTTTTGCAGGTTGGGAAGAGCTAATTGGGAAAGCTGATCCAATTCCAGGCTGGAACGAAAAAAGGAGACGGTTGCTTCCCGGAGTGACATGTAATCTTTATCAATCCATTTTTGCCAGTGTTCATCCTGTGTAAACAGAGCAGAGTCACCCAATGGAATTTTTGCATTTCGATATTGAAACCGGTCGCCTTTTGCCATCTTCAAAAGAAATTTCTGAAGATGGTTGGGACGAACTTTGGCGCAAATGCCCGGATAAAGAAGTATCAATCCATCAATTAATTCTTGTGTGCGTCCTGCAACAACGGTTGCAAGTTTACCGCCCCAACTGAGGCCAGAGAGGTAAATCGGAAGATTTTGATTTTCTAAACCAGATCCATTCCTGCAATCATAAATGAATTGAATGACATCCTGAATTAATCTTTCTGCAGAAGGTGCATGCCCACGTTGAGAGCTATTCAAGCCAGAGCCACGTCGATCGAGAAAAAAAAGATCATAACCTCCGTTTGAAAGAAAACGAGAAGAACAATCATACCAGCCGGAGTGGCTTTGAATTCCATGAAGAGAAACTATGATCCCTTTTCGACTGCTTTTGGCTCGATAATGGCGATATTTGATGCGGTACCCATCGGAAGCCTTCCATTCGCAGATTTCAGAATCATTATCCATCAAAATTCCAGAGAAAGGCTTGTTTTAAAAAGAGTGTGAAATAATTTTAGTTTATCGCATTGTCAATCATAAAGCCATCTCTTCCAGGATTCTTGAATAGGCACCATAGGCACCCCCAGAAAACAGAACGATACGAACGAGCGATGGGATTTGTTTTTCAGACAGAAATTCCTTGATAGTGTTTAAGGAAACAGTGGCAGCACGATCGATGGGATAAGAATAAACCCCGGTACTGATAGCAGGAAACGCGATAGATTCACAATGATGTTTCAACGAAAGTTCAAGACAGTATTGATAAACAGAACGAAGTAATTGTTCTTCTCCCTGAAGACCACCTCTCCAGATAGGACCAACTGCGTGAAAGACATGTTTTGCATTCAGGTTTCCAGCAGAAGTGACAACCGCTTGCCCGGTGGGGCATCCATCGGGATGATTTTTATTTGTTTCCTGCATGAGAACCGGGCCGGCTGCGCGATGAATTGCGCCATCCACTCCACCTCCGCCTGCAAGGTTGGAATTCGCTGCGTTGACAATGATATCTACTTTCTGTTCGGTGATATCTCCCTGAACAAGCTCAATGCAGCATTCGCCAAACTCAACTTTCATAACTGATTATCCAACTTTCATATCTGATTATCGGTAGTGAGTCTTTGGCTGGTTAGCGTTTCATTAGCAGGATCTCCAACTACCTGAATATGAAAGCCGTTTTTTTCTGCATTTTTCCGTTGGTACATCGCACGATCTGCTACCGTCACAGCTTCTTTTGCGGATTCAGGCAGATCATAAAAGGTCACCACCCCGATGCTGAAAGTGATATTCAATCGTATTTCTATCATGCATTGAGTTAGTTCGGATTGGATACGATCAACAATTGACCGTGACTGCTGATGCCCTGTTTCCGGAAAGAGCAGACAAAACTCATCTCCACCCATCCTGCCTGCAGAATCATATTTCCGAATGGAAGATGCTAACGTCCTTGCGATAGAGATCAAGAGTTCATCACCAACCGGATGCCCCTTTGATTCATTGACTATCCTGAAATCATCACAATCAATATAAAGTAGAGAAAAAGAATTTTCGTTTCTTCGTGATCTTTCGATTTCCGATTGGACTAAATCCATGAAGGCTGGCTGGTTTGTCAGGCCGGTTAAAGGATCTCTTTTTGAAAGAAGCAGACTGCGTTCTTTTTCTCGTTGGTATCGGATAGAGATCAAAGTCACTGTTCCCAAAATGATGATCCGAGAAAGAATCATCGGAACAATGACTGTTAAGGGACTTTCGTTTAAGAAGTGATTAACAAGCGGAATCAGGATTGCAAAGCAAGTCATGGAACTAACAAGTTTAATGTTCACCTTTGAATATAAAATTGCTGTAACGATTGCAGGAATATAAAATGCCGTGATGGGAAAACGCGTTCCATTGGTGAAATCAATAATGAGTGCAATTACAAACAATCCCCACGGCAGGATCAATAATCGACCGTTTCGTGTGTCGGATTGTTTAGGTGAAGCATTCATGAGATCATTAAACCCGTAGTATCGCTTAAGTGAAGAATTTCGATGCAGGAGACAGAGAGGAAGTTCAAACTATAATATCGTATCAAAAAAAATAGAATTTGTCTCAGGAAAAAATGAGTGAAACTGTTATGGAGTTATTCGTATCAATAAATTTCGGAAACAAGGATCAGCGAAGAGGGTAAAAATAGATGGTTTAATCCGGTTATTTTGACAGGAATAGATTGTATCAAAGAATATGTAAATCATAAAAAGAACGCCGGGTGAGAATATTGGAAAACTCACCCGACGTTTCAATTTGATTCAAATTAATGGAATCAATCTATATTTTATCGATCTTAGTTAAGTTGGTCACCAGCACCACCATTTGCATTATCTTGCCCATTGGTAAAGAGTAACCAGTCAAGTCCCTGGGTTCCAAAGAGGTTATCCAGTTCACCATCATTCAGAACGGTTGTGGAATTAAGTGTGGGAAGACCGCCGTTTCCATTCTTTAAATTATTAATTCGAGTATTAACACCTTTGTTAGATGCCCATTCCTGATGAATCGCATGAAGATCAGTTATCGAATTATCATAAACAGTAACTCCTCCGATCACCAAATCTCCGTCATCATTGGCTGAACCACCTG
>JAJRVU010000065.1 GCA_024277145.1 Planctomycetota bacterium | reverse complement strand
CCTACTACTCCGTCTATGTATAAATGTCACCTGGCCCAGAGTGAATAGCACGCCAACGAGCGTGCCATTTGCAAATTGCTGCATGACATTTAAAGCTCGCCAGAGCACTACCCTGCATTTCCGTCCTGTTTAGTATGCTTAAATTCGTTTCGGAGTTAAAAATACCCCGAGCCAACAGTTTTGATCAGTCAAAATATTATTTTAGCATAGTAGCAAACATTGTCAACTCAGAAGGAATCTTCGTATTGATTTGACGCTTTTTCCACCAATTCCATAAAAAAAGCACCAGACTTAATCTGATGCTTTAAAGTTAAACAGAGAATATTAACTGCTTTTAACTGGCTTGATAATGCCGGGTAATTAAATCGTTCTGAAGCCAAAGCACTTTATTAAATGCTTGTACCGTGGCCACTTCAACATCACGTTCCAGACCAAGTCCCTGAATTGTCGCGATCAATGCATGAGAAACAAATCCCATAAGAGCATTCATTTGAACAAGAGGAACATTCAATTCCGCACTTCCAAAATTGGGAGTGTGAATTTTCCCAACGACATCAAGATACTTTACAAGAGTTTCGTCGTAGGGAGCCGTCACAAGTTTTTCGAGGTATCGGCCGAGATGCTGTTTTCGGAACTCAATCATTTCATGATCCATTTTCAGTGAATCGAGACTTTCAGGCACATTACCTTCGTATCCTGATTGTTTGGGAACAAAATGACGTTTTGTTGCATCAAAGGAAAATAGTTTGTCGTAGACTGCATCAACCAATCCGGGGACTAACGGAGCCAGATGTTCTGCTGAATTATGAATCGCATCAATGTCATCCTGGTTAAAACCCATAAATTCTGTAAGATAACCAAATCGATATCCTAAATCTGATTCCAGTTTTGCTTCGTCTATCTGTTTCATTTCCAGTTCCTGATTGTTGAATAGTGAACCTGTTTGACTTGGAGAATAAGTCCAAGCGATCATTTTGAGCTGACGATTAATTTAATAACGATCAGAAAATCATAACCGACCTTAAATCAGATGTCAACATCCTATTTCGTGCTGTAATAATAGGAAATCCGGGAAAAACGACTAATGGTCCCTACTTCTGATTACTTCTTATTAATCTGATGGTCATTGTTTATTCCATCAGTAGTGGTATATAATAGATTTCGAATGACTCCAAATCTTCTAAATACATCCTTTAAAAATGGTTTGAAATCCGTTTACGAGGTTATCCTGACAAATTCTTTTGTACAGAATGAAGATTATATCTGTTTCCATAGCATCAATCTGGCAGTCAACACATTCCAAATGAATTATTTTCTTTTATAAAGACTGGTAATTGCAATGTTTTCTCAAACAGTTGAATACGCATTAAGAGCTGTCATCTATTTAGCCGATCATGCACCGACCGGCAGAACAACCCAGCAAATTGCAGAGGTAACCAAAGTTCCTCAGGCATACCTTTCCAAAGTTCTTCAAAGCTTAAGCAAAAACGGGGTGGTTCGTTCTCAAAGAGGAATTGGTGGCGGGATCAGCCTGATTAAAACTCCTGATGAGCTAACGATTCTGGAAGTTGTTAATGCAGTTGACCCCATTAAAAGAATTCATACTTGCCCATTGAAGATCAATTCACATGGAACTGATCTTTGCCCTTTGCATCGTCGACTGGATGATTCCATTGCAACAATGGAAGAAGCATTTAACAGTAGCACGCTGGCAGAAATCCTTGCAGATCCCTCTTCGAGCGTTCCTTTATGTCCCAGAGAAATTAATGATGGCGCTAACCCCGGTTTAAATATTACAAATAAGCCGTAACAAAATAAAAATATGTTCTTGGCAAGCACATTGGATATTAATTCCAATCTCCATCATCTTATCCCTTCACACTGAGTCTATTCACCGTTCCCATGATGCGGGTTTGAATTACATACCGGAGATTTTAGGTGACAGACGAAATAACTATTTATTTTTTTGAGTTCATCACCATTGCATGGATATTCAGTCTGGGAGCCTGCCTGGGCAGTTTTCTTAATGTCGTTGTCTACCGATTACCTCTTGGCTTAAGCCTGAGTCATCCCCCTTCCCGCTGTCCCTATTGCGAAACTCCCATCCAGTTAAGAGATAACATTCCTATTCTGGGTTGGATAATATTACGCGGACGTTGCAGGCAATGCAGCAGTTCCATCAGTATCCGCTACCCATTTATTGAAGCACTCACCGCATCTCTTTTCATTTATATTCTTTACGTGGATGCATTATCTGGCGGGGCTAATATTCCTTTGAGAGAAACAAATTATCTCATTGGAGTCAGGTGGATTCTCTGGCAGACTCAATGGGATCTGATCCTGCTTTACTCATATCACATGTTTTTTCTATACGTATTACTTGGTTCCATTTTAATGGAATACGACCACAGCAGAATCCCCTTGAATCGGCTTGTAACCCCAACCATCCTGCTGGCAATAGTTCTTCCCTGTTTTTATCCATCATTATATCCGGTTCCAGCAAGTGATAATATTTCACTACTGCTCCATGAGTGGACATACCCACTCACAAAATCATTAACATTTTCCATTGGTCCGTTTTTCACCGGGATGATTGGATGCATTACCGGAATTTTGGTCGGAACAGTTTTTCTCTATTCTTCTCAAAGAATCAACAAGCCTGAATACCAAACAGACTTCCCTGTCCTGTATATGATTTGTGGCTCTTTTCTGGGCTGGCAATCAGTCTTGTCAATTTCGCTGATCCAAATATTTGCAGAGTTATTTTTTCATGTGATTGGTGGATTTGTGCTGCCTGCTTTGAAGCAATTTCCTCGGCCGATCATTCTGCTTTCTGCCACAATACTTCATGTTACATACTGGGAAAAACTGTCATTCATTGAATGGTGGCCAAGCTATCAAAGCAGCATCTGGAAAATCACAGCCATAGCACTTTTTATTATCATGGCTATCCATGTTTCCCAGTTTTTTCAAGCAGTCAAAAATAAAAGCGTATCTGGTGAAACGCTTTAAGCATCCGTGAATGG
>JAJRVU010000064.1 GCA_024277145.1 Planctomycetota bacterium | reverse complement strand
CTTACTTTTTGCACTTCCTGAATCGACTGTTCGGAATAAGCGAGTTTTCTTTCCAGCGATATTTTTTTTCGTGACCCGTTTTCTCCACCGTTTAGCGGGAGATCGTTCTTTAAGAGAATTGAGAAGTTTAGAGCCGCTATCTTCTGCTGAAATATTTGGTGCTGTTGATAGAACAATTAAACAGCCTAATCCCAAGAGAAGGAGTTTAAAATGAATCGGCAGGCGAATGCTCTGCTGTGTAATTTGGTGCTTCCTGAGTGATCGAAATATCATGGGGATGGTTCTCCCTAACCGTTGCCGCTGAAATCTGAATAAATCTTGCTTCTGTTCGTAACTGGGAAATTGTTTTCACTCCCAGATAACCCATTCCTGCTCGTAGTCCGCCAATAAGTTGATATAGCAATCCATTTAAAGGTCCCTTGTAAGCAACTCTTCCTTCAACCCCTTCAGGAACCAGTTTGGAAGCCCCTGTATCTCCAGATGACTGGCGATACCGTTCGCTGCTTCCTTTCACCATGGCTCCCATCGATCCCATTCCGCGATATTTTTTGAAGCTTCGTCCCTGGTAAAGAATCATCTCTCCAGGGCTTTCAGCAAGGCCTGCTAACAAACCTCCAAGCATCACAGTATGAGCACCGGCAGCTAAAGCTTTTACAATGTCTCCGCTATATCGAATTCCTCCGTCTGCTATAACTGGTATGTTGGCTTCTGATACAACTTTTGCAACATGGGCAATTGCAGTTAGTTGTGGAACACCCACTCCGGATATAATACGAGTTGTACAAATCGAGCCGGGACCAATCCCGACTTTAACCGCATCCACCCCGGCATCAAGTAAATCCTTGGCTGCCTCTTTGGTGGCAATATTCCCTGCAATGATATCAATGTCCCAATGTTTTTTGATCTCACGCACAGTTTCAATAACATTCTTTGAATGTCCGTGGGCACTATCAACAACTAGAACATCAACCCCATTTTCAATCAAGTTTTTCACTCGATCAGTATCCCCGACCCCAACGGCTGCTCCAACGCGGAGTCGACCTCGAGAATCTTTGGATGCTAAGGGAAATTGAAGGTTCTTATCGATATCCTTAATAGTAATAAGCCCCTTCAATTGGTATTCTTCGTCAACAAGAAGCAATTTCTCGACTTTATTTTCAAGAAGTATTCTCTGTGCATCTTCCAAAGTCGTGTTCTCATCAGCAGTTACGAGATTATCCTTCGTCATGACTTCAGAAATTAATGTTGATTTCGATTCGAGGAACCTGAGATCACGGCTTGTGAGGATCCCCTTAAGCTTCCCATTCTCTGTAATTGGTACCCCGCCAATGTTTCGTTCATCCATGATTCTGGAAGCTTCACCCACTGTCACGGTGGGAGGAAGCGTCACAGGATCCACGATCACACCGTGTTCACTTCTTTTAACACGGTTCACTTCAAGCGACTGCCGCTCAACGGACATGTTTTTGTGAATGATTCCCATGCCCCCTTCCTGAGCCATAGCAATCGCCATTTCACTTTCAGTCACGGTATCCATCGGGCTACTGATAATGGGCACATTAAGCGGAATATTACTGGTCAGCATTGAACTGGTGCTTACTTCGGAAGGCATGATCTCGCTGTAGGCTGGTTCCAGTAAAACATCATCAAATGTCAGCCCGCGATAAGAAATTCTGTCCTGCATCTTCAAACCCTCCAATAATATTCTACATCTCAATTTCAGGATGATTCCTGAAACTCTAACAACAATTTTTCATTAAACTTCATTAAACAGAATCTGCTGTTTCCTGAATTTTCCTGTAAAAGCAATTCGATAATTCGACTAAATCTTTAACAGGCAATTCTTCCGCTCTGCAATTCGGTTTTAATTCCATCTCTTTCAGAACAGCGTCAACTTCAGGCTTGGTCAACTGTTTACGAAACATCCCGGCAATCGTCGACCGAAGGAACTTTCTTCGTTGATGAAATAGCCTGCGTACAAAATCCTGAAAGAAGGGACGATCAAGTATTTGGCTTTTCTTTTCTTCATTGGGGAAAAGTCGAACAATCGCAGAATTCACTTTGGGTCTTGGCCAGAATACCGTCGGAGGCAATTTCTTGATAATTTCCACATCAGCCTGCGATTGCAACCAGACTGACAATGAGCCGTAATGACTACTTCCCGGACCGGCAACAAATCGCTGTCCCAGTTCCAATTGAATTGTCACCACCATTTCATCCCATGGAACATCACTTGCAATCAGGTTGGAAATAAGTGGTGTCGCTATACTATAGGGAAGGTTTGCAACGAGTTTCAGCCGGGAAAGGGAACCCTGCGAAAGTTTTTCTTTCAACAGATCAAGGATTTCCGGTTGAATATTATTCTTGTTTTTCAGGATATCCTGATTAATCAACTGGACGTTATCAAAAGCGAGAGTTGCCTGCGTTGCCAGTTTGATCATATGAGGATCAACATCAACAGAAATAATTTCCCCTGCCTCACGAGCCATGAAGGAAGTCATTCCCCCGGTTCCGGATCCAACTTCAAGAACAAGGTCTTCTCTTGTCAAAGTTGATTCCCGAACAATGAACTCAATGATATTCAGATCAATGAGAAAATTCTGTCCAAGAAACGTGCGTGGGCTAATGCCATTCTTTTCGAATAGCTTCATTAAATACGAACGAGTTTGCCTGTTGACCTGATCCATTAAGTTCTTATTGTTTTCTCTCTCTTCATTTCCATCTGATTAATCATTCGATTCCGTAAATGGTGTCTGAAAGTATAAATTTATTATTCCGGCTGATATCCTGCATAAAGTTTCTGGACATATTTTCCGAGAATATCGGTTTCCAGATTGATCACATCTCCCGGCTTGCGAATTCCTAACGTGGTGACTTCCAACGTATGAGGAATCAATGCAACACTGAAACAATTTTTTTCGACATTCACTAAAGTCAGGCTGATTCCATCTACTGCAATGGAACCTTTTTCGACCATCTGTGTTCCAAGTTCTTCAGGGAACTGAAACCACATATGGATCCATTCCCCTTCATGATCAATTTTTTGAACGGTTCCGGTCGCATCCACATGCCCTTGAACAACGTGACCTCCCAGTCTTCCATTTACGGGAAGGGATCGTTCCAGATTGACCGGATCACCCACAGTCAATTTTCCGAGGTTGGTTTTTGAAAGCGTTTCTGAACCTGCCTGAAAGCTCCAGAGTCGGCCATCTCCTTCAATGACGGTGAGGCAACAGCCATTAATTGCCACGCTTTCACCGATTTGAAAGCCGTCAGAGTTCATCGAAACGGGAACTTCAATTTGAAGACGAATCGCCGCTTCTTCAGGTTGAATTGATTTAACCTGCCCCAGGCCTTCTACCAGCCCTGTAAACATATGAAAACTGTACCTTCAGAAAAAAAGTTGGCAGAAAAAAGGATTTTATTGAATCCTTATCAAAGAGAGAGTCATCGAATCTCTTAAAAACTTAGGTTGAGATACCTGTTATATCAGCCATTTCGTGTAAATCTATCTTAATCGCTAATTTTATCGGGCTTTTTTGCTTTTGTAAAGCAGGCGTCCCAGAGTTTCTGTCACAAACGAATAGACCGGGGCTGAAAAAGAAAAATAGCAAAAGATCAAAGGGACAGCCATTTCCTTGCAAAGGAATACAACTGCGAGCGTAAACACAAGCTGGATTACATGTTGCCTGTTCTTCTGTCCGCTAAACAATTGATTGAACACATGGGAATACTTCAACCGGGAAACCATCAGGCAGGCGACGGAAAGAGTGATCAGGGGAAGTATCACTTTAATTAAGGGAACAAGCCATTCTGCAAGGTGTTGACCTGCTGCGTCCTCATTTTCTGCCAAATCTAGAAGACCACCAATAGCGATGGGAAAAGAAGCAACCGTTCCCGCAGCTGCCGGGGAAGGGAGCCCGCTGAAAAAAGCGTGGGAATCATCTTCTTCCGTTTCCACATTGAATCGCGCGAGCCTGAGAAGTGCGCAAACAACATATAAAACGGCTATCACCCACAGTAATCGCGGGTGGTAATAAAATGGGGGCGGGAATGCATCTACAGGCAATGTTTCTGCCAGAATTCTTGAAGGTGTGAACTGAAGCATTAAAAATGCTGGGGCGATTCCAAAACTGATCCCGTCACATAAACTATCCAGTTGAGCACCAAAATCACTTGTTTGATTTGTCCACCGGGCTGCACTGCCGTCAAGCATGTCAAAAAGCATGGCCAGAAATATCAAACAGGAAGCATAAAATAATTCGTTCCCCCCCATATTGGTGGGACCGACTTTAGCTGCATACGTAATGGCTCCAAAACCGCATGCGGCATTTCCCAACGTCAATAACGTTGGCAAAACAGCAAACATCTTGGGCTTTTTCATTCTGACTTCCTTAACTTGATCACAATATCTTTATCTTTACTCAATTTATTATGGCATCCATCCGGGGCAAGTCCAATCCTGAAATCTCTCAGGAATCTGTTTTATGATTTTTCAGGGCTTTATCTTATTTTTCAGCTTGATATTCTGCAAGAATCGAAGAACCTGCCTGAACTTTCTGGCCAATTTCTGCAATAATTTTCAGGCCTTCTGCTTTTGGCAAAATGAGTTCTGTTCGGGCACCAAGCTTGATCATGCCCACGGATTCCCCTTTTTCCAACTCATCCCCCGGCTTGATAATTGTCACTATTCTTCGGGCAATCGCACCTGTTATCTGTTTGACAACCATCCGACGATAAGGTGCTCTGTTTCCTTCCAGTCGAATGGCAACCTGTTCATTTTCCTTTGCTGATTCCGGTCGAAGGGCATTCAGGTATTTCCCTGCTTTATAACGAAGACCAATAATCTTCGCTGAAATCGGCGTTCGATTAATGTGAACATTAAATATAGAAAGGAAAATCCCGATCAATACTGCAGGTCCGTCAATGAAATCATCATGTTCAATTTCTTCAATGAGAACCACTTTTCCATCTGCAGGCGAAACAACAACACCTTCTCCCTCCGGGATAACCCGATTGGGATTCCTGAAAAACCAGGCAATCAGAATTCCAAACACATATAAAGTGATTGCAGCTAACCAGAGTACAATATTCCAAATTCCTGTTATGGAAGAATTAAGCAGGTAACACGTTAGAAAGATGGCTGGTCCAAATGTGATTGCAGAAAAAACAATCAGTTCCGCTAATCCTACCCGAACAAACGGCAGGTTGTCCCGCCAGGTGAAGGGATCATCTTTTTTATCCCAATGCCAGCCTTTTTGATTCTGGTAAACTTTCAAATCACGTGGATCAAGAACTTCAAACGGGCAAGGGTTGGAATCTCCTTTCCTCAGCTCCTTCATTTTTTCAATGTAACTTCGTCGGAAGATTTTCAAATAGAAGCGACGAATGTATCCCCAGGCCAGTTCCAGATGGATAATCACTCCTCCCCCCGGCTGGATATCCTGCAGATGCGGATCCATTGTTTCAAGAGGCAATCTCGCCCCGGATTTCGTTTCAGGGATTGCGTTCTCTTCGGAAGGGTTTACGTCACTTGTGTCGGGAGTTGTCATCAGAAAAAGGATTCCGTGTAATTCAATAATAGAGGAAATAAAAGATTGACTGGCAGAAGATCAAGCGGTCCATCGTACAGCAGATAGAATGGGGATGCGAGAGTCTCCGAAGGTTCCCGTTAGTTCGTTCCTACAAATGGGATCGAAGGCAAAAAACATATTCCGACGGCATCGGTGGATCGCCACGCTCCATATCATCAGTAGACATTATCTATTTCACAGGAAAAGGAGACTGAATTCCACGGGAAGTCATTGATTCTGGGCCAATTCCCGGAACATCATCAGGCAATCGCAGGAAAAATCAGCATAACTTGTTCAAACAATTCCTAAATTGTTGATGAATAACAAGTTCGAGCGGATGAGATGGAGCCGAACATCTTGCTTAACCGATTCGATTTAACAGGAAGCAATATCCAAATGGGGGCAGTTGCGCCCAGACTGAGTGAACATTAATTCATATCAATTGGGTTAAAGTCCTGTTTTTTAAGAATTCCCCCGTTTTTTAAGAATTCCTTTGTGTTTTAACAAGATATTCACCCGCACCGATGGATGAAATGGTCGTTGAATTGTTTAATAGAATTCAAACACCCATTATTGGAAGTGAATCATGGGTTAAATTGAGTCTTTTACTTAACAGAAAACACAAGGAAATAAGAAAATGAGTATGTCCATAACAGCAGTCCATGCACGCCAAATATTAGACAGCCGGGGAAATCCGACTGTGGAAGTGGAAATTGCGCTGGAAGATGGATCAGCAGGTCGTGCAGCGGTTCCGAGTGGAGCCAGTACAGGAAAACATGAAGCTCACGAGCTTCGAGATGGTGACAAAACCCAATTCATGGGAAAAGGTGTTATCAAAGCGGTCACAAATATTAATGAAACTCTCGCTGATGTTCTGGTAGGAATGAATGCACTGGATCAGGGAGCAGTTGATCAGGCAATGCTTGATGCAGACGGAACAGAAAACAAAAGTAATTTAGGAGCCAATGCAATTCTCGCCTGTTCCATGGCAACAGCCCATGCAGCAGCTCAGTCCAGTTTTCTTCCGTTGTATCGATACATCGGCGGATTTGCTGCCACAAGGTTGCCTGCCCCCATGATGAATATTATCAATGGTGGAGAGCATGCAAGTAACGGGATTGATATGCAGGAATTCATGGTCATGCCTTTGGGCTTTGACAATTTCAGTGATTCTCTTCGATGTGGAACAGAAATTTTCCATCATTTGAAAAGTGTTCTTTCTGAAAAAGGGATGAGTACTGCTGTTGGTGATGAAGGTGGTTT
>JAJRVU010000063.1 GCA_024277145.1 Planctomycetota bacterium | reverse complement strand
ATGGCTGGGTCGCATTAGCGACAAGAAGACTCTCCATACGCAATCATTATTTGTGATGCATACCATTATAAAATAGTCAGACAGGAGAAGCTGATGATGAATTCAACGTTTGACAATCATTGAGCGGTGAAGGTGAGACTTCTTGTGCCTTGCGGCACCCAACCAACAAGTTGGTCGGGGCACCCATTTTCTTTGTTCTGAAATAAACCTTAGTTCGCATTATAGAGAACGCGCTATTTCAAAGTAGAATGCGTATTACGCTTTCTTCTGGCTGCGAAGCTCAACGTGTTCTATATCATATTCTCATTTTGACAGGCAGATGTTACTTTGAGAAATAGAAAACCGAGTCGTCTGACTTCGTAACTTTTTCTTCAACGAGTTTCATACCAATACCAGAGAACAGTTCAATCAAATTAGCACGAGTCAGATCATTCACCCAAGCGAGTTCTCGCCGAACCGGTTTATTGGAAAAACGTTCCATTGTGCAATATGAGATAACGCAAGACTGACTGTTTTGCCCAATGCAATTGACGAACCATTTGTAATTTTCAATATACTCAAGGCAACCACTGACGAAAGCAACATCTGCATGTTCCGTTGGAAATTCACCCTGATTAAAATCACAAATGATAGTTCCCTCACCCCGATCAGTGTAATCGACCCCATAATAGGTATTACCATTCAGGAACTGTTTAAGCCACATTCTACCACAGCCAAGATCAATGACAGAACTACCTGCAGGGATGAATTCAGACATGAGCTTGATCCGCTCTTTCCATCCTTCGCTAAAGTGTTCTACTTGTCGCCAGGTTGGTGGTCGGAATTTTCTCAGAAGCGAAATGCATTTTCGCTTGAGTGCTCCTGCTATTCTTCTCGGGAGAGTCATTATTATTCTATAAGCCGGGGAATTAATTGCTGCTATGCTGTTTTCTCTACTGGAAAACTGAGTGACGCTTTATTTTAATTCTTTCAAAAATAAAAACAAGGGTTATTTGAATTTCATTTTGATCTGAATGTTTTAACCCCACCCGGGAAATATCTCTCAAGCAGCCGGCTTATTCATTTGGGAAGGAGGTGTCACTAAAGGAAAACGTAGTGTAAAGGTCGTTCCTTTTCCGATAGCAGATTCCACTCGAATTCGTCCCTTATGAGATTCTATAATTTCTCGACAAAGAGACAACCCCAAGCCAGTTCCACCTTGCCCCTGGCTGTCCGCTTCTTTTGTTGAGAAAAAAGGCTTGAAAATCTTAGGAAGTTTTTCAGCAGGAATACCACTGCCGGTATCTCGAATAGAAATCTCTCCCATGCCATCTTGCTTATTCTGCTGAACAGAAATAAAGAGTTGACCTCCGTTATCCATCGCTTGTCGTGCATTGATAATAAGATTCAATAGCACCTGTTGAATTTGATTCGGATTAACATCTGCAAACGGATGTGCATGGAAATCAGTCTGCCAACGGACCCGGTGCATTTGTAAATCTTTTTCCACAAGAACCAGCATGTTTTCAACCAACTTTACCAGATCAATGGGATCCCGCTGATCAGAATTGCTTCGAGCATAACTTAACATTCCTGTCGTAATTTTTGCAGCACGCTGACCTGCACTCAGAATTTTATCAAAAGCCTTGTCCCTGATTTTGGGGTCTTTATGACGTGTTCCCATTTTGGCATAGTTTATCACTGTTGTCAGAATATTATTAAACTCATGGGTGATGGAAGAAGCGAGTGCTCCTACAGAACTCATTTTTTGTGCCTGCATTAACTGTTCCTGCGTGGAAGCCAGTTGTTCCTGAAGCTTTTCGATTTCTTGTTGACTCACTTGTAACTCCTACCCGACAAAAATTATTCTGGTTGAATAGCAATGCAGCCAGGGAAAAGGCTGCTGATTCAATTCCATTGCATACCGTACCGGTACTCCGGCTCTATCAAGTTATCGGTGAGCATGATTGTGCAACTTGATCCTACTGAAGTGATAATAAGGAGTTAATAAATTATGAGCCAGGAAAACCGCTAACTGCATGAGCAAAGTGATCTGGAGAGGAATATGATTCCGCTTAAAATAGGTTTTTCAGTATAAGCTGAGAACCTATGCTATCAGGGAATCTGGTTTTTCCGCTTTTTCAGAGTTTATTCCTGTTTTGCCTCAAGATTTCCTTCGTTATTCAAATTGGGTTGGACTAGACAATGTCTAGAAATGATATAGAACGTGGCGTACTGTATATATAGTCGGGATAACACTTAAACCTTCTATATCAGTTGTAGAAACGCTCTAAATATTTATTAGAGCTGTTTTCAAGAGAAGACATCGATTCACTTCTCCGTTATAATGCAGTTTCCTCTATAATGTGATTTCTTCTTGGGATTCATCAGGTTCCAAGCCCCGGAATCATTTGCCTCTGAGATTTTGGTAAAATTTTGTTTTACAGGCTACATTGAAAAAAGCGGATACAAACAAGTGATACAAGTCGAAAAACTTTGCATACAAGCTGGAGAATTTCAGTTAAAAGATGTCAGTTTTACTGTCCCGACTGGGGAGTATGCCATTCTGATGGGTCGAACGGGAAGTGGAAAAACAACGATTCTGGAAACGATTTGCGGTTTGCGTAAAATCACCTCCGGAAAAATAACCCTTTCTGATCGCGATGTCACTCACAGAAAACCGGCTGAAAGAGGAATTGGATTTGTCCCCCAGGAAGGCGCACTTTTTCCCACGATGAATGTTGCTGACCAAATTGGATTTTCGTTAACCTTGAGAAAATGGACCTCTAAAAAAATTGAACGCAGGGTTAATGAACTGGCAGAATTGCTCGAAATTGATCATCTGTTATCGCGGTCTGTTAAAGGATTGAGTGGTGGTGAAAGACAAAGGATTGCCCTCGGCAGAGCATTGGCTTCTCAACCGGATATTCTCTGTCTGGATGAACCTTTAAGTGCGCTGGATGATTCAACTAAAAATGAAATGTTCAAGCTCCTCAAATCGATACAGGACCAGACCGGGGTAACCACCTTGCATATTTCGCATCATCAATCAGAAGCCAAGATTCTGGGTAACACAATATTGCTCATGGAAAATGGAATAATTCGAAATATCAATAAAGAAGATTTGCAAAATGAGCTTCTGGGAGAAAAAGAATTCACCTCATAACACAGCTCCAAGGTTGGATGTAGAATTCATCTAAGTTGAAACAGCCAGTAGGGTTCTAACGATTTCTTGGATACGTTGTTCTAAATATACACATTACACCTGTTGTTCTGAACAGGAAGCCGATATCGGTCAATTCAATCTATTTTCTATCTGAGCAACCGTAATTTTGATTTCTACTGGAGTTATCCAGTTTATCGCGATATCTTTTAATTCAGGGAACTCGTATTTCAGATGAAATTGTGATCATCCACTTGGTTAAAGGATGAACTGGTTCTCTCAAAACTTGATTAGATTTACTCCTAAGAATAAACAACCTGTGAGGTTCATAATGCCTTTTTTTAAAAATGTCCTACTGGCTTCAGTCAGTCTTTTTGTGCTCTGTTCAAGTGCGATGGGTGACAATCTCTATCGTAGGGTTTCGCTACCGAATAATCTTGCGCTTAAATCATTAGGATTAGAACGAGCATGGTGGAATCAGGCTAACATTGTCCCTAGGGTTTCCAGCCTGACGCAT
>JAJRVU010000062.1 GCA_024277145.1 Planctomycetota bacterium | reverse complement strand
TACTGGCAGACGAAATTAACAGGACAACGCCTCGTACCCAAAGTGCTCTATTGGAAGCAATGAGTGAAAAACAGGTTTCCATTGACGGGACAACGTATCAACTTGAAACCCCATTTTTTGTCGTTGCAACTCAAAATCCATTTGAATTTGAAGGGACGTATCCACTTCCGGAAAATCAACTGGATCGATTCATGATTTGTACATCCATCGGATATCCTGACAGGGCTGTTGAAATGGAAGTTCTGAAAAGTCATCGAAATGGAGAAGTCGTTGATTCACTCGATCCTGTAATTTCTCATGAACAGTTGAATCAACTTCAGAAAGAAGTGCTTAAGGTTGAAGTGGAAGATTCCATCAATGAGTACATATTAAATATTGTGAATGCATCTCGGGAAGATGATGATTTAGAACTTGGAATTAGTACACGTGGAGCATTGACCTTGTACAGGGCAGTTCAAAGTCTTGCTTTAACAGAGAACCGGAAATTTGTTATTCCTGATGATGTCAAACGACTGGCTGTTCCTGTACTGGCACATCGAGTTGTCAGCAAAGGGATTATTCGGGAACGAGGACGGGAACGTTCTGTGGAAATTATCAATCATATCCTCAAAAAAGTTCCTGCTCCTTAATGTACGGAAAACAATAATTTTATAGACCTCGACAATTTTTAGGCATGGAGACCGAAGTAATGTTTAGCAGACCCGTTTGTACTATCAAACAATTCATATACAGCCTTGCACCTGTTTTTGTCCTTTCCCTTTCAGTATCGACTTTTGCTTTTGGTGGAGAAACAAAAACGAATCGGCTTGGAAAAACGTCCAGCCCTTATCTGTTACATCATGCAGATAACCCTGTCGACTGGTTTCCCTGGGGGCCGGAAGCATTGGAGAAAGCGAAGAAGGAAAACAAACCGATCTTTCTTTCTGTTGGCTACAGCAGTTGTTATTGGTGCCATGTAATGGAGAGGCTGGTTTTTTCAGATGAAAAAATTGCTGCGTATATGAATAAGCATTTCGTCAATATCAAGGTTGATCGGGAAGAACGACCTGACATTGATGATATCTATATGACTTCACTGATTGTCTATTATCAGGCGACGGGTTCCAAGCAGGGCGGGGGTTGGCCTCTTTCGATGTTTTTAACTCCCGAAGGAAAACCTTTTGCAGGAGGAACTTATTTTCCACCAAAAGATCAGGGAGGCCGACTCGGGTTCCCGACGATTCTTGCGCAGGTTGATCAGTTCTGGAAAAAAAATGAAAAGGGAGTCAGAGAAACTGCTGACCTTATCACAAAACATGTTCAAAAATCTTCCGGTCAAAATCGCCAAACAGGCTCCGTTCCTGTCGATAATAAACTGACCTTGCGAAGTATTGAAGCAGTGAAGGATTCTTTTGATGAAGAATATGGCGGAGTTGATTTCAGTCCTTCCCGCGCGAATGCTCCGAAGTTTCCAGTTCCTGTCAAACTTGCGTTGCTACAGGGAACTGCAAAAAATCATGCAGATGAAAAATCCGATATGGTTATTGAAAAAACACTGAGTAAAATGGCTAACGGGGGAATATACGACCACCTCGGCGGTGGTTTTCATCGTTATAGTACTGACAGAAAATGGCATGTTCCCCATTTTGAAAAAATGCTTTACGATCAAGCTCAGTTGATCTCCGTTTATGTGGAAGAGTATCGAAAAACGAATAATCCTCTTTATAAAGAAGTGACCGAAGGAATTTGCGATTTTGTATTACGCGAACTGACGGACCCTCAGGGAGGCTTTTATTCTGCTTTAGATGCAGAAACGGATGGAGTTGAAGGGAAATACTACGCCTGGGATAAAAAAGAAGTCGTTAAATTACTGAGTGAAAAAAATTCTCAAGGATTCCTGGAAGCATACGGGTTTAATGAGAATGAAAAATTTGAACATGGAGTTGTTCTTCATCGAAATAAATCATTGGAAAAAATTGCAGAGGAACAGGACCGCTCAGTATCCAAGTTGGCGGCACAGTTAAATCAACAGAAAAAGACCCTGTTCAAAGCACGATTAAACCGGAAACCTATGATTCGAGACGATAAAGTTCTTACCAATTGGAATGGACTGATGATTCACGCTTTGGCGCAGGCAGGCTCTGTTTTGGGAAGACAGGATTATCTGGATGCGGCAGAAAAGTGTACTCATTTTATCCTGAAAGAAATGAATGATTCAGAAAAGAATCTTTTGCATTCTTATTATCATGGTAAAGTCGGTGTCAGCGCATACCTTGATGACTATGCGTTTCTTGTGAAAGGACTACTCACGCTTCATGATGTGACCGATAATAGTGAATGGTTAACCGTTGCCAAAGATTTATCAAAGAAACAGATTGATCTTTTTTGGGATAATGACGGGCATGGATTTTATTTTACTTCGCATGGGCACGAAGAATTGATTGCGCGTTCTAAAACTGCATATGATTCAGTCATTCCTTCAGGAAATAGTGTTGCTGTCCGAAATTTTGTTAAACTCTGGGATCTGACGGGTGATGATCAATACAAAAAACTCGCAGAAGAGTCACTTGCCTTTTATGCATCCGGATTAAAAAACTCCCCCCGAGGCATGGCTGGGATGGCATTGGCTTTGAGTGAATACCTGGCTGGTGCAAAATCAGGGGAAAGTAAAAAGAATGTAAGGAAAACCATTTCGGAAGGGGTTTCTCAAGGAAAGCTGATTCTCGTTTCAGGAACTCAAAAAAAATCAAAGAAGAAAGGTGATGAACTAATCAATGCAAGCATTTTCCTTTCTAAAAAGAAACTGATTCCCGGTCGTCAATGTGAAGTTTTGTTGGTTGTGAAAATCAAGCCGGGCTGGCATATCAATGCAAATCCTGCAACGCCTGAAGGGTTTGTCTCAACGGAATTTCAACTGGAAAATAAAAGTGGAGTGAAGTTGGAGCGAGTTTTCTATCCGAAAGGAAGAGCATTCACGATGGATGGCATTGATGACGAGATGTCTGTTTATGAGAAACGCGTCATTTTTTATGGTGTGCTTAGTGTTCCCAAAAGAATTAAAGGGGGAAAAGTTGATCTCTCTTTCAATGTGAAATATCAGGCTTGCAACCATAATTTGTGTAAAAAAGCAACTGTCGTTAAATTGCCTGCATCTGTTGCTATTGCAAAACCGGGTGAAGCTGTAGAGTCAAATAATGTAAAGCTCTTTAAACTTTACAAAAAATCAATGAAAAAGAAGAAGCAACGAAATTGATTTTGCCAAACAGGAATAATAAAAGCCTTTCTTCAGATATTGAGGAAAGGCTTTTTGGGGGTTGGCAGTAAACTAAAATCAGGAATTGAGAGCTCAATCCTTCAGTTTGATAATGACTTCAATTTCAGTTGAAATATTTCCGGGGAGTGAACCCATTCCGATCGCGCTTCTGGCTGCTCGTCCGTTTTCACCGAAGACATCAACCATTAATTGGCTGAACCCATTGATGACCTGGGGATGATTTTTAAAATCAGGTGCAGCGTTCACCATGCCGAGGACTTTGACAATTCGGTCGATTTTATCAAGTGACCCGAGTTCTTTTTTGAGTGTTGCCAGTATGGTTAAACCGGTTTGACGAGCTGACTTGTGTCCTTCCTCTTCAGTAATTTCTGAACCAACACGCCCGGACATTAAAGTTCCATCAGGAAGCAAAGGGCCATGTCCGGAAACATAGAGAATATTCCCAACTTGAACGGTTGGGGAATAAATTCCACCCGGTTTTGGAGGAGGGGGAAGTTCCAGATTCAGTTCAGTAATTTTTGCATCATAGCTCATTGTTCATATTCCAGAATATAAGGTTATCAGGGGATCCCTCGGAACTCATTTTCAAACAGGAGAGTTCACTAGAGGATTAATTTGTAAAAGGACTGCATTTACCTTTACCAGAACTTCCAATTTATTGACAGTATTTCACCGAAAAAAATGATTTTTATTTACCAACTATGTAATATGTTGTATTAGAATGAAAGAATGGATCGTGGTAGGATATCGTTTTGACCAACTAGACAATGTCTAGAAATAATGTGGAACGTGGCGCACTGCATATATAGTCGGGATAACACTTAAAGCTTCTACACCAATTGTAGAAACGCTTTAATCAATTAAGCACGGCAGATATTTTAGAAAGCAGACAATAATGGATGAAATTACAGATATCCTCAAATGGGGTGGGCTTGGATTTCTGGGTCTGATCACTTTGATATTTCTTGCTCTTTTTGCAAGATATTTCCAGCTATGGTTAAGGGGCTTCATGTCGGGGTTTCATATCAGCCCGTTTCGTATTGTGGTGATGTCTTTACAAAAAGTGAATCCTTATATCATCGTTGATTCGGGCATCATGGCTGTGCAGGCTGGTCTCGATAGAGTTTCTGTGGAAGAGATGAGTGCTCATTATCTTGCCGGAGGCAATGTTCGCAGGCTGATTCGGTCATTAATTGCATCTCAACGTGCTAGCATTGATCTGGATTGGAATACGGGGGCAGCTATTGATCTGGCGGGTCGAGATGTTTTTGAAGCCGTTCAAACGAGTGTAAATCCTAAAGTGATTGATTGTCCTGACACTCGTCAGACCGGTCGTCAGTCTTTAGATGGTGTTGCAAAAGACGGCGTTCAATTAAAAGCTCGCGCTCGAGTTACAGTAAGAACAAACCTTGCTCAACTCGTCGGTGGTGCAACGGAGGAGACCGTAATTGCGAGAGTTGGCGAAGGAATCGTTTCTGCAATTGGCTCCTGTGATTCTCATAAAGATGTGCTTAGTAACCCAGCCTTGATTGCAAAAGCTGTGCTTGATAAAGGCTTGGATTCTCAGACGGCTTATGAAATTGTTTCAATTGATATTGCTGATATTGATGTGGGAGATAACGTAGGAGCCAGATTGATGGCGGACCGTGCAGAAGCCGATCTAAGGATTTACCGTGCAAAAGCAGAAGAAAGACGAGCAGTCGCTGTTGCAAGTGAGCAGGAAATGAAAGCGAAAACTCAGGGGAACCAGGCAATTCTGGTTTTGGCAGAAGCGGAAATTCCCCAGGCAATGGCAGAAGCATTCCGAAAAGGAAATCTTCGTTCCGTAAAAAAATAAAGGGCTCAGGAATAACGCCATACTGATATCAGGCTCAGTTATCATCACTGAAGACTTGAACCCAAATTGTCCTGTATCACGGAAATGACTCAAAATAATCTGTCCAGTATCAGTTAAATGAATTGGTCCTGATTGCACAGATTATGCAGAACATGTTTAGCCCCTTATACTTAGAAAAATTTACCTGACTGGTATTCAATTAAGAAAATGCGACAATTCTCGGTCGGAAATCGAAATAACTGGTTGAGAACTCCCGACTTGTAGAGTAGGATTGTTTTGAATCAAGTTGCCAGTTTTCTCAGAGATTGATTGAATTCTTTATGAATTAGAATCTGTGGAAATTCAGGTACGGGGAAGTGATGTAAGACACGCTTCTATGATTCTTTAAATGGTAATTATGCCTGAGTGTTCTGTTAATCGTTAGGACGTAATAAGAACTCAACAGTAAAGTTTTTTAAAGTGTGATAAGAACATTTCTGTAACAGGTTTATTAAATGGTGTCTAAAGTTGCACTATTTGTGTTTAATTGGAATGGATGCAAAATGTTAAAAACAGAAAGCTTGTGCAACGAAGGATATTTTGAAATGAATGAAATTCAAAACGTCGATATTACTTCAGAGGACCGTGAACTTTTGTTGAACGGTTTAAGTTATCTCCGAAGTGCACAACTATATGAAATTCGTGAACCGGGATCAGATCACTCGGAGCACGACGAAAAACTCCGTCATATTCAAAGTCTTGTTGACTTGTTAAACGGAGCAGCAAAATCTTCAACTGTTCCAATGTAATTTCATTGTTTCGGGAATAAGAGTAAACCTTCTTTTATTTCGTTGAGATTTATTAAATAAAATGAAAAGTTAAACAAATTCAGAGCCTTTAATTTAAGGGCTCTGTTTTCTTTTATATCCAGGCTTATTTTTCAAAATTAGAGGGGCGTTTCGGATCGATGCAGTATCAGCACGTCTGTGTTGAAGCAGTCAGTTATTCACTTCCACCTCATCAAGTCACCTCAGACGAGATTGAGGAAAAGCTCGCTCCTATGTATGATCGCCTCGGGCTTCCTGCAGGTCGTTTGGAATTAATGACCGGTATTCAGGAAAGACGTTTCTATGATCCCGGAACCTTACCCGGTGCGATCAGTGCAGAAACTGCTTCAAAAGCAATTGAACAATCCGGGATTAATCCCCAATTATTCGGTGCATTAATTCATGGATCTGTCTGCAGGGACCAGCTTGAACCTGCAACGGCGACAGGAGTTCATCATATTGCAGGTGTTCCAGATTCTGCCTTTGTTTTTGATGTCAGTAATGCCTGTCTTGGAATTCTTTCGGGAATGATGATTCTTGCAAATATGATTGAATTGGGGCAAGTCAAAGCAGGAGTTGTTGTTGGAACAGAAGTAGGAAGAAACCTTGTCGAAGCAACGATGGATTATTTGCTGTCCAACGAGGAACTAAGCCGGAATGATATTAAATCAGAATTTGCATCACTCACAATCGGATCAGGATCAGCTGCAATTGTCCTGTGTGATGAAAAATTGAGCCGAACCGGGCGAAAGCTTTTAGGGGGAGCCTGCAGGGCCGATACTTCCAGCCATGAACTTTGTGCAGGGGGAGTTGATACCCGGAAGCATGGTGATCATCGTCCTCGAATGCAAACCAATTCCGAAGCTCTTCTTCATGCAGGGATTGATCTGGCTGTTCAAACATGGGCTGATACGAAATTGGCTCTCAACTGGCAAAATCAGGATGTGGATAAAGTCTTCACTCATCAGGTTGGGAAGGCTCATCGAAAACTGTTGTTGGATCGTGTTGAATTAGATCTGGATCTCGATTATCCCACTGTTCAGTTTTTAGGGAATACAGGTGCAGCAGCCTTGCCAATGGCTTTAGGGATCGGAATTGAAAATGGACACCTTCAAGCTGGCGATAACGTTGCTTTGCTGGGAATTGGAAGTGGCCTGAATTCTGCCATGCTAGGGCTTCATTGGGCTTGATTTTCATATAAAATCCTTCTTATTTCGCCCTTGTGATGAAATTCTCTTTTAAGGATAATCGGCCAACAGGCGATTTGTCTTATAATTCATTATTCATTTGCTAATCAAAAAATTCGTTATTGATTCGTAGTTTATTTGTCGGTTTTATAATTCTTTCATTTTCATAAATTCTGAATAGATCGAGAACAGGATGAATTGGTTACTGCTAAGCAGGATGCTTGGATTGCTGGGGGTTTTAACTGGCGGTTCCATGTTATTCAGTCTGGTCTGGGCTTTTCCTTTATTTGGTGAAACTGCAGAATTTGAGATAGCCGGTTTCTGGGGGTTGATTGCTTCCATTCTCTGTAGCTGTACTTTGGGAGGAATTCTCTATGTAATCGGAAAACGTGACAAAGGAGCAATTTTAAGAAAAGAAGCTCTTGCTGTTGTCGGGCTTGGATGGATATTTGTTGGTATTCTCGGTGGGCTTCCTTATCTTTTTTCAGGAACAATGCGGAC
>JAJRVU010000061.1 GCA_024277145.1 Planctomycetota bacterium | reverse complement strand
GTGGGAACAATTATCAGAAGAAATCACTTTCACCACTTGATCGGTTCTTGCGACCAATGTATGCGGGACAAACTTGCAACCTACCTGATCAAACAGGAGTTCCTTTTTCTTACTCTTTTTAAGATCAGGATGAATTTTTTTGGATTTGGTCATATAAATAAAGATATGAGCAACCCCGTTTGTCTCAGAATCAACAACCAGACTTTCGTTGGGAACTCCTTCTTTTGCACAGACTGCTGCATCTTTTGCGTTTTTATCGCCTTTTTTAACATTCATTTCCAAACTGGGTGCATCGCCTTCAAAAACGATTTGCCCCGTGATTGTTCCCCAACCTGCAGCTTGTACTTGATTATTTGCAGATGAAAAAACCATCATTCCAGCAACAGCACAGATTACAAATTTCAAATTGCTCATTCTCTTGACTTTCATTCCTAAACCGCCTCTCTCTTGTAAAATATTTAAAACCTGCAGCTTTTTGTGACCGTGAAGGTCACGTTTAAGCAACAGTAACCGTATTCCCACCCATTCCAATATCACACATTGTGGATCAAAATTATTGTGCAGGTATTCTTCAAATCATGAATTGCTGCGTAGGTATTTTTCAAATCATGATTTGTTGCGTACATTTTATCCAAATCATGATTTGAATGTAATAATATCCTGAAATAGCAGTTTTAGCCAGATATCCCAGACCAATCAAATACAAATTATCTAAAAACAGGCTTATTCCTGACAACAGAATCAAATTTTCATGGATGCAGTTTCGGAATATTCTATTTTCGAACGATCAGAATGGATGGACATTCATGCAGTATTTATTACGATGTATTCTAGAAACGTACTGAAACAAAGGCAACATGAATTTTGTCCATTGATCATTGTGAGAATCATGCTTTCGAGGCTATTAACCTATTCTTTATTTGGAATTGAAGCAAATCCGGTTGAAGTGGAAGTCGATATTTCTCCGGGAGCACTTCCGAAGACAATTCTTGTCGGACTTGCAGAAGCAGCTGCCCGGGAAAGCACATTTCGAGTGGAACGTGCTTTGGTCAACAGCGGGTATGTGAAGCCATCAGATCGAATTGTCATCAACCTCTCTCCAGCAGATCTTCCCAAAGAATCTGCATCCTTCGATTTACCGATCGCGCTCGGATTGCTTTGCGCTAGCAATCAACTTCATTCGGACAAGTTTGAAGATTATGCATCAGTCGGAGAACTTGCTTTGGATGGACAGTTGCGTCCGGTGCGAGGAATTCTCGCCATGACACTGGAAGCAAAGAAACAGGGATTGCAGGGAATTCTGGTTCCTGTATCGAATGCTCAGGAGGCAGCCGTCGTTGAAGGAATTGATATTATTTCCGTTGGATCAATTGCAGAAGCGGTCGGCTTTCTAACCGATCAGGTTCCTATTCTTCCTGTCAATTTCAACTGGAAAGAAGCCCGGACTGAACTGGGAACATACAACATTGATTATTCTGATGTGAAAGGACAGGAACTGGCCAAGCGTGCTTTAACTGTTGCTGCAGCGGGAAATCATCATCTTTTAATGCTTGGTTCACCCGGAACAGGGAAAACATTATTAGCCCAGAGGCTCAGCACCATTCTTCCGGAGCTTTCTATCGAAGAGAGTCTGGAGACAACACAAATTTACAGTGCAGTCGGCCGATTGAGTTCCCAGCAATCCCTTTTAATGACAAGACCATTCAGGTCTCCTCACCATACAATAAGCGAGCCGGGACTGGTTGGAGGTGGTTCAACACCTTCACCGGGAGAAATCAGTCTCGCTCACAATGGCGTTTTATTCCTCGATGAACTTCCCGAATTCAATCGAAAAACACTGGAAGTTCTCAGGCAACCTCTGGAAGAAAATTACGTTACGATTTCGCGAGTCCTGGGAACAGCAAAGTTTCCTGCAAGCGTCATGCTGGTTGCAGCAATGAATCCATGCCCGTGTGGTTATCAAGGTGATCCGAAAAGACGCTGCCAATGCAGCCCGAATCAGGTGGAACGTTATCGATCAAGAATCAGCGGTCCTTTGCTGGACAGGATTGATATCCACATTGAAGTTCCTCCTGTCCCATTTCGGGAACTGTCGACCTTAGCCGATGGAACAAATAGTTCCCAAATGAAGGAAGAAGTAGTCAAAGCTCGTGAGGTTCAAAAAGCTCGGTTTCAATCTGAATCGATCAAAGTGAACGGAAAAATGAGCCCACCTCAAATACGCATTCTGTGCAAGCTAACATCTGATGCTGAATTTCTATTGAAATCTGCTATGGAATCAATGGGTTTATCAGCACGGGCACATGATAAAATTCTTCGTATCAGTAGAACTATCGCGGACTTAGATGAATCCCCAGACATCACAGCCGTTCATCTCAGCGAAGCCATTAATTATCGTACACTTGATCGAACTTATGTAACATGAATATCTTCCCCCGGATCACCTTGATGGGTAAAATAGATGTGTAGTAGGAGAAATTCGTTTCCGATCAATTTCTCTAACTGCAAGGAAGATAAGCTGTAGCTTAAAACGGTTATAAGTTGAGGATGGATCAGTTGCCTCAACTTTAGTAATGGATTGACTTTTCCTTTTCTGGGAGCTAAGTTGCGTTAAGGAAGTTGCCGATCACCTCAATGACGTATTCTGTCTCTTTGTGGTGAAGCATGGACAAGTTGACCTGCGATAAAGAGCCGGATTACTTAGATTTCCAAAAAATCGTGTCCAATAAAAAGGATTATACGCAAGCAGGAGATTGGCGTAGGCGGCACAATACTATGAGAGTGAGAACTTAAGCGATGTCTACAATCACAAGTCGTGGAGCGATCTTTGCGCTAACGGTATTATTATTTCAAAATATGGTTGTGGCGCAGGAACTTTCCTGGGCTGAGAAAATGTTTGACCAAAAGATTTTTGAACAGCCGAGGTTGGATCTGGGTGTGGTCGCCCGCGGGGCTGACTTTCACTTCAATTTAAAAATTAAAAACATCTACAAAGAAGATGTTCACATTAGTAACATTCGAACAACGTGTGGATGCACTGCTGCTGGAATTATCGATAAAAACTCAAAGAATACCGGTGGTGAATCACTAAAAACTACTGAAACACTGAAAACTCATGAAACGGCTATAGTGAAGGTCACTTTGAATACACGTAAATTCATGAGGAGAAAAGATACAAATGTCATCATCAGTTTTGATCAACCGCTTTATTCGGAAGTTCGAATTCCTGTAACCTTCTATATCCGATCAGATGTTGTCTTTACTCCTGGTTGCATTGAATTTGGAAACGTCGAAAAAGGACAAGGGTTCAAACAGACAATCAACGTTGCGTATTCCGGTCGACCCAACTGGACAATCAAAGATATCAAAAACAAAAACCCGAACATTGATATTAAAATCGAAGAAAAATCACGTGTTGGACGTAATGTTAACTACCAGTTAATTTGCACCCTCAAACCGACCGCACCTGCTGGCAAATTTAATCAGCAAATCACGCTGGTTACCGATGATGCCAGTAACCCTTATGTGCCGGTGATTGTTAAAGGAAATATTGAAACTGATATTGTCCTGACTCCACTTGTAAAAAATATGGGACAGATGGAACCGGGGAAAAAGAAAACGTTCCGCATCGTCCTTAAGGGGAGAAAACCATTTTCTGTTACAGAAATCGAATGCGAATCTAATAAAGAAGCATTCAAAATGAAACTCCCTGAAGGAAAAAGACCCGTATTTGCTATCCCATTTTCCTTCACTGCCCCTGATACTCCTGGAAAATTCAGTGAAAAGTTTACGATCACAATTGCAGGTCGGGATGAGCCTTTGGTATTCAAAGCTGTTGGAATTATCAAAGCTAAGAATTGAAATTCCAATAATAATTATAATTTCCCAAAAACGCTTCGTTTAAGTACGGAGCGTTTTTTCTTTGGTACGTCTGGAAAATGACTCTGTCATCGGTATACAATGGCTTTATATGAGAAACAAGGAACCACAGATGGACGCAGATGAACACGAATAGTTTCTTCATTGCATTTTTTTGACGATCGCGATTTTGTTATCACGGTCTCCGCGACCATGCGATCTCTGCGTGATGAATCTTTTATAATTTTTAGACCAATATAAAAACACTACTGGTCTGCACAGCAGACCCTAATTTTTTATGCCATTGAAGACCAACCTGATGCAGGAAATTCATAATGACTAATACAAGTCCATTTCATTCTCTCAGACTTCTTCATTCCGAGAATCACGAATCTGTCACCCATTGCGAAACAGGATTCAACAAGAAGAAACGAATTGCAATTCAGTTTTTTCTTTTCGTCTTTTTAATATTCTATAATTTCTCTTCGGCTTATTCATCACAACAAAACATCATTCTATTTGTCACTGATGACCAAAGCCTTGATTTAGGATGTTATGGCAACAAGGTTATCAAAACGCCTAACATGGATTCCCTCGCTAAAGATGGTGTCCTGTTTCACAACGCTTTTTGCACAACTGCAAGTTGCTCCGCAAGCCGATCAGTCATCCTGACCGGGTTACATAATCATGCAAATGGTCATTATGGACATTCCCATTCCTATAACAAATTCAGTAGTCATCCCTGGGTAAAAACTCTTCCCGTTTTATTATCAGACCTCGGCTATCGAACCGCACGGATTGGTAAGCACCATAATCTTCCTGAAGAAGTTTATCACTTTGAACAAAAACTTCCGGGCAGTTCTCGAAGTCCTTACGAAATGGCCAATCATTGTAAAAAACTAATTCAGTCAAAAAGTGACAAGCCTTTCTTTCTGTTCTTCGCTACTTCTGATCCTCATCGCAGCAGACGAGATAAAGAAGGATCGGAATTCCGACCGGATCGATTTGGAAACCGCGATGGTAAACCTTATCCGGGAATCAAACCTGTCATCTACAACCCGGAAGATGTCATCGTTCCCCGGTATCTGCCCGATACACTTGTTTGCAGAACAGAGCTTGCACAATATTATCAATCTGTTTCCCGGATTGATCAGGGGCTCGGTCGATTGATTCAAATTTTGAAAGATTCGGGTGAGTGGAATAACACGGTCTTTATTTTCACCGCAGATCACGGCATTGCTTTTCCCGGTGGAAAGACGACTGTTTATGATCCCGGATTGCGTGTTCCTTTTATTGTCCGTGATCCGTCTATGGAAAAACGAGGCACTGAAAATAATGCGATGATCAGTTTTGTTGATCTGACTCCCACAATTCTGGATTTTGCAGGAGGCCTGAATTCAAAAACAGGAAAACTGAAGAAACCAATTTACCGAAACGTTCGACGCAAGAAAATAGATACCCACGGGTAAACCCGTGGTCCTTTTGCCATTACAACTGCAGTCGCAGTTGACCTGAATCCTGATCACCTTGATGGGATACGTAGTGTTTGATGGTTTCTTCATCAACTCCTACGCTACTAACGAAGTAGCC
>JAJRVU010000060.1 GCA_024277145.1 Planctomycetota bacterium | reverse complement strand
TTCCGAAACCTATTCGGACCTGTATTTATGTATAAACGACTCCCCTGTTGAGAGGGAACCTCGTGACAACCCAAAGCGAACGGCGTGCCTATTGAGAGAAATAATATAATTTCCCCTATGATAACAGTTTATGGAATTATCTCTGTTTCGCTCTCTGCCAAGAAGAGACCTTCAGGTTCTGGCAGGACCATAACTGCTGCCAATATGGCAGAATTCAACCATAGAAACTCTAAACATTTTATTCCACTCTTAACAGTGTACAGGGAAGAATCCTATCCCAGATTTCTGAATTCCAGCCAAGTTAGAGGTCCTTATTTATCAATGCTTTCTATTTTATTATAATTTTAGAAAAAGACTGTAAATTAAGGCATCTGGTAACAAATCAGGATATTTTGAGAACAGAGAAAGAAACAGCCTGTTGACACTGCTCTGAACTAGTGTAATTTGGAAGCAGGCTTTGGCAGCCTTCTCTCTCTGGTACACTCTGCATAGACCCTCTTCATGAAAACGCACATCGCGTTAAAAAGAGGAAGAGAAGGCGTGACCCGTTTGCCCCCGGATGATAATGATCCTGTATATCAGGAGCTCGTTATTGCTGCCCATCAAAACGCGATTGAAGGCAACTTTGATCAAGCGCGATCCTGCTATTTAAAAGCCCTCCAGATTTATTCCACTATTTCTCTACGGAATGATTACGCCATCTTTCTCAGGAATAATGGCTACTACGAAAATGCAATTGATGAATTCAAAAAAATTCATCAGGAAGCAATATGGGAACAGGACTTGGAACAGCTTTCTTTAGTTTGCCAGAATCTCTGTTCCTGTCTTCTGGATCTTGGCAAGGAACAACAAGCTGAAAACTATCATCAACAGGCAATCAGCTTTTCCAATTCTTCTGATTCGGTCAATTTGATGCAAAGTGCAGAATTTGAAATCAGCAGGAAGAACTGGGACAAAGCAGAATCGATATTGAAGTCAGCCTCGGACCTCTGCCAATCTTTTCCGGAAAAAGCGGATATTCTTGGATATCAGGGAGTAGTCAACCTGGCAAAAGGAGAACCGTTGTCTTCCGTCTTTTATTTCTGGAAAGCATTTCGAATTCATCGTGAATTTCAAGCTTTTGAAGAGGCTGGAATTGATCTGATGAACTTTGCTGAAATATCGAAAAGTTTAGATAGAAAACAGTCCGAATTACGTTTTTTGAAAAAAGCCCGTTCCCACTTTATTAAAGCAGGAATTCATTCCCGAACCGAAGAAATTTCAAACCGCATATTATTACTGACCCATTTAATTCATGTGGAGCAACAGGTACCGGAATGGAATTAAGCCTTTGGGAAAATTCCTGTTTACAGAATTTTTAATATCTTAGAGTAAAATTACTTACAACTCAGGTTGTTAATGGAACAATGGAATCGTTCTCTTTTTCCTGTATTAAACGAAGCTGACCACAAGCAGCATCAATATCTGCTCCTTTTCGCTTCCTCACAGTCACATTAACTCCACCCTGCTCCAATATTTTCGTAAATTCCTGAGTCTGCGGTTCCAGCGGTTTATGAAAAGAAAGCTCCTCAACATCATTCATCGGGATCAGGTTCACATGAGCATTCCGCTTCCTTAAAAGTGAAGCAAGCTGTTTTGCATGCTCTGGCTGGTCATTCTTTCCTGCAAGTAAAACGTATTCGTAGGTAACACGTCGACCTGTTTTTTCAAAATAGGTATCTGCAGCTTTCAGGATTTTCTGGATTCCAATATTTTTATTGATCGGCACAATTTCCGTTCGAAGTGTGTCATTGGGTGCATGAAGGGAAACCGCCAGATTAAACGCTTTGCCAAAATTACTCAGTTCAATAATTTTGTCAGGAAGGCCGACTGTTGAAATTGTAATCCTGCGAACCCCGATTCCCATTCCTCCCTTTTCGTTAAGTGTTTCTAACGCAGGGAGTAAATTTTTAAGGTTCGCCAGCGGTTCACCAATTCCCATCACAACAATATTTGTAATTCGTTCAGTAGGTGAAAGTAAACGATCAATCCGCAGGATCTGCTCCAGAATTTCTCCGGTTGAAAGAGATCGCTTCAATCCGAGAAGACCACTTGCACAAAAAACGCATCCCATTGCACAGCCGACTTGTGTACTGATGCAAACCGTTCGTCGACTGGTTTCCCGCATCAGGACAGTTTCAACATGTTCCCCATCATGCAACTTTAACAGAAGTTTCTCAGTTCGATCACTTGCGATTCGATGGTCAACAATCTCAGAAGCAAACAGGTGAAATTCCTTCTCTAACGTCTCACGTAAAGAAGCAGGGATATCATGCATTTCTTCAAACTGATGTACTCGTTTGCCGTAAATCCACTTGCGAATCTGGTCTGATCGAAAAGAAGCCTGATCATTTTCTTCACACCACTGGGCCAGTTCAGCGCGGGATAAATTTGTAATGGGAGGCAGGGTTGGTTTTTGAGTCATGGTATTCAATACGGGCTGTGATATTTATCGGAATGCTTTTTGGTGAACGAGTAATTCAGATAGTTCAATCACATGGAAAAATAAAAGAGAATTGGTCCGCGACCATTTCTATTCTTGAAGACGGAATAGAGAAGAATCATCATTCTAAAGGGAACACAGAACAAGCCGCCACTCATATTCCTGTAATTCGGAATGATTTTCAACAGAAAATTGAACTAAATGACGAACCCGACTCTGACACGTAGAAAATCCTGCTATTGAATCGATTCCTGTTTTTCTTTCTCGCTGCTTCGGATGGGTAATTCCTGTATGCCGAGGGGAGTAATCCGAGGAATCGGCTTCAAAACCTGGTGAGGTTTGGAAGAGGTCTTCCGAATCGGTGAATTATGAAGTTTCTTCAGAAGTGTTTGAGAGACAGGTTTTCCAACATTCTGGTCTTGAGGCAGAAAGGAAAGCATCGTTTTCCCAATTTCTACACCGGTCACCATTAGCCTGTTTTTTCCTGCTGGATAAGACTTGGAAAATCTTCCCGTCGGGTTTCTTGAAATACCAGAAGTTCCTGCAATCTGATTCAGGTGAATATAGAATGGTTTCTGGTTGGGATAAACCATTTTAATTTTCGCTGTAAGAAGATCCGCACTTGAATTCAAGGGAGTTCCTCGTTCAATAAAATTGACAAACCTTGCTTCAGAAAAACCATTACTGGCCACCTGGAATTTGGGTTCCACTTCTTTTCCATTAGCAACAATGGAGAGTTTTGCAAATTGAAGTGGCCAACTTGGAGAAGCTTGAATCACAATGTCATCCATCCCAAAATTCAAATCAATAGTTGCAACAAAAGAATTATTGACTCTCTCAATAGCCATTGCAGGAATTTGATTTTTATCCAGTATCGAAAGGCAAAGCAATAAAGCAGGTGATGGAACAATAGCCACAACCTCTGGATCGCTTAACTGCTGAACCAGTTTTTCCTTATTGTTAGTGCGATAATAAAGAGCTAATAAACTTGTCTGGCTTTGAATTTTCTCAAGATCAACATCAAGATTTCTGAGAATTGCATCTTCTGCATCTGCAAGATTTCCATGAGCTTCAAGGATTTTTGCACAGGTCAAATTCACTTCCCAGGCATCGGTATCGTATTCCAATGCTTTCAAAGCAGTCTCTAAAGCTTCAGGTTTTCCTTCATATGCCTGTATTGCAGCGAGGTTCGCAAGCCCTGCAGCTAACATTTCGTCTTTACGAAAATGACCTTCCCCGGTATCTGCAAGCCTTTGATAAATTATCGCAGCCTCTGCATTCTGGCCCAACGCCTGATGAGTTCGGGCAACGTAATACCAATAAGGAGGGTAGCATTCCATAAACCGTTCCATCCGCTTGAAAATTCTCAGGCGAACTTGCGGATTTTTTTCATGACGGGCAACTTCCAGTCGCTGAAGATCAGTCGAACGAACAAGCCAACGGTCAGGAATATTCTTTTTTCGTGCCAACTTCCAGAATGTATCAAGAAAAAGTGACGACTTGTTGACAATTTTATTCACTCTCTGTTTTTCAATTCGCAAATAATCTCGATCTTTATTTATTTGCATATTCCGGTAGTCCCACCAGCTATTTGCACCTGTCCGAATAGCAGAGCCATATTGGAAAGTCGTAAGTTCCGCACCGAGAGCAAATGTGTTCAGTGCCAGTTTTTCCGTGAATGCTCGCGAGTGAACTTTACTCATGATGACCTGCTCTTTTTCAGCAAGTTGCACGTCAGCGATTTCTTCAAGAACCCCCGTATATAGTTTTACAACTTCTTCATCAGCAATTTCATTCAGGTTAAGATTATTCAGGATTTTATCCCGCTCTTCAACCATCACTTGTTTGGTGGGAGTCTTTCGGATTCTGCAAAAGGAAGCCCTGCAGTAATTCAATGCAACAGCAGTGCTTCTTCGGGAATCAATTTCCTTACTATCCTTCGATGAATCCGTAGCTAACGCTGTATTTGCCATGAAAGTGACAGCAATGATTGCCAGTATCAAACTGAGCAATTTGATGCAAACAGTTTTATTATTCTGAATGATTTTCATGATGTTGTCGCCTCCTGCTCAACGCAGAATTCCCTTATATGCCCATACCCGTTTAATGAAGAAATTCTTGAAACTGAAACATCTCAGGGTGAGTCAGTTTGCATATCTCTCTTCTCTTCAATTCTAGGATTATTTGAAGAATTAGAAGTGGCAAACGATCAGTTTTTCAGTTGAAAAAGAGAGTTTAGGAAGTAACAAACCTGTTAGGTAAGATAGGAGATGTTCAAGGGTTTGTAATTTTTATCAGCCATTTTCATAAATCATTATGAACTAACATCTCGTCATAATTGTAACGATTGTAAAATTGTTACATTCCGTGGGATGAGAACGAATGAAGTTTTTGCTTTCACGAAAAATCATCATATGATGTAAGCAGGACACTTGGTATTAGAGCGAGTTTTATTTACGTGAAGCGGGTTTAAGATTTTAAACAAAGTCTCCATGCTATCAAGCGATGCTGCGGTTAAGTGCAACCTGCACCAGTATCTAGCGAATGAGATGTATTAGCGAATGAGATGTTTAAAGGTTTTTTTCGTCTGGCTGGTAGAAAGAGTCTCAAAATTCCGAAAAAGAAACTTTGCAGAAATATTGGAATTGAGCATACCAGGCCATTGATGAACTTCCTGCGCACGAATTCGATCACTCAGAGAAGGATGTGTTCCCAGTAAAGCCGTTTGAGATTCATCCATGTGGATACTGATTGCATCATGAATTTCGTCCGGCAAATAATTCCGAACTTCTGCGACATATTCCGGATAATTTTCAGTGATATTTTCTGAAGAACTGTTTGTCAGAATCGCATTCCGGGCAATAAGAAGTGCATAGTTCGTTTCTAAAACGCATCGCATGGTATCAACCATCTGGTCAATACCGACTAATCTTCCTTGATAGCGGTCTGCTTCAAATTCCATTTCCCGAAGAAGAAAAGAGGAGAAAACATTTGAGGTAATCAGAAGGACTCTTAAAAAAAGATGGACTATTTTCACCGGAACCCAAAGAAGGGCACCAATGATAACTAAAAAACCATTGCCACTGTGTAGGCTTGTTGTAATAAAAATATCAATAACATCAGGTTTGCTAACAGACTTTTTTAACCACCCGTGAATGAGGCGAATCGTTTGTGTCAACCACATCCCCCACCGTTGTGTAAAATGCCCGAATTCATGGGCAAGGATTCCTGCAAATTGTGTAATGGTTAAATTT
>JAJRVU010000059.1 GCA_024277145.1 Planctomycetota bacterium | reverse complement strand
TTAGATAAGTTATCACTTGAACCGTGTTAGCAAACGAGGCTCCCTGGTCTTCCAGTAGTTCCTGAATGTTAAGCAGCATTCGGTCAAGTTGTTTTCGTGTATTGTTCAGGTGCAACACCTCTCCTTTAGTATTAATGCTTGCAGTCCCGGAGACATAGAGCACCGTTTTCTCCGGTAGGCAGACTTTCATTCCTCGTGAAAATGAAGCACCGTATTCAGCAGCCTCATTGAGGGTAGGGGCGTGCATCAATTCGATTTTCACACCTTCCGGATTCAATAAAGCATACAGGTCAAATCCACAAAGTGCATTGGGAGGATATAGGCCGGATCCGATACCCGTACTGGCAGGAAGTCGGTTAACATTCTCTTTTTCAAAGAATGCATTTCGAGAGAGGTTAAATTCTGCATAGTCTTCATCAATATCATCCAGATAGCACCAGGTTCGTAGCACTTTCGTAAAATCTATTCCATGTTTCTTTAAAAGAAGTTCACTGTTTTTGAACATCGTGTCGGACTGCTTTCGGAATGATGCATCGATTTGACCGTTCTCATCCGTCCCATTGATATTAGTAATGTAGAGATGACGATAGCCATCTATATCCACAATTTTGGAATTCGTATTCGAGGAACCGGAAGGAAAAGATTCAATTTGAACGCAGGAATTCTCTTTAGGAATAATTGCATAGATTTGCATTTCAAAAGCTTGCTGTGGACGGCAGGGGGGTTGTTCAAGGCAAGAAACTATAGGTAGATGTTCATCGCAGATACCAAATTCTGAATAAGCTATGGTACGGGCATTCTGAAGAATTTCATAATCTTCCTCCACATTTCTGAAAAAAATGCGCTCCCACACAACATGGGACATATCTGCGCCCTGTTCCATTAACTTGCCAGGCAGACAATTGTAAAACTTCTTTGCTTGTTCCTCAGCTGTTCCATTCAAATCTATCGGAGCACATCGCATAAACAGTTCACGTGTTAAATGAGTTTCGACAACCACTACATCACCGTCGCAAAGTCCTTTACCTCGAGTGCATTCCTGGCATTTCCAACTGGGTTCGAGTGTTTTAGTTTGACTAAACTCCTTCATGGCGTTTATTCCTTTTTAGATAGGGATGTATATAACAAGGATCGTTCGACAAATTGATCGGGTTGGCAGTATATTATTAAACACAAAGTAATGAGGTAAGTTTCGAGGTAAGTTCAGAGTTCTATAACGTGGGATGTTTTTTGGCAGGATGTTTTGTAAGTAAAATATTTATTTTCATTTGAAGATTTGGCAAGTGAATACTTAGTTTCAATTGCTCAGTGTGTAACCTTCACGGAGACTGAAAATATAAAACACTGTAAAAGAAATTAACTTGGTTAGTTTACAATAAATTAGTTAATTCGACAATAAGATGTACATATCTATAATTCAAGGTGAATTATTACTTTATGAGAAAAGAGATGTCTAATCACAACTTTGACATATACGTATGCTTATGTGTTTATTCGTAAGGATCTAATTGTTAAATATGACGTAACTCACTTGTGCAAAACAGGATGTGGATATATCATTGTTTACTTTGAATTTGAGAAAATCGAAATAATGAAAAGAAATTATTTTTTCTTTGGTGGGTGATACCAAAATGATTGCCAGTAATATTGGTCGGTTTTGTAGATATCAATAGGAGCATTTACCGGTAGGTCTTTTTTCAAAATTCCAAACCGTTGCATCTCACGAATGTAATGTTTATTCGGGCGAAAGCCCGGCATGTCAAATCGCTTTGCCTGTTTCATTTTAGTCGAAGCATCTTCAATTGTTTTCAAAATAATCTGATAATCAGCATCGTTTCTATCTTTGAATATGTCTCCTTTACAAAGTCCTAATCCACCTGCGTGTTTTGCAAGAGGTGCCCTCAACAGGATTGATTTATCCGGACGAGTCAAGTTGCAACGAGATTGGGCCATGAATGGGGCTTGCCAGGGAGAGTATCGTAAATATTCAGGAACATAATTTTTGTTTAACGGTCCGAAATAAACACGATATTTTTGGTAATGTTCATGTGGATTATTAATTGCTGCAACGTGATGGCAATTCGCGCAACGGGATTGCATTGTCGTCAATGGAAGATCAACCGGAAACATGCCACTACCCAATGCAGCATATGTTCCCGGGTATGTCCCACTAGTTTCTATCCAAAGACGTATCAGTTTGCGTTCATTGTCGCTCAATTTGGTTTGATAATGTTGACCATCAATCAATTTCATCAAGGGGCTGGCTGAACTTCCAATAGAACGCGGCGCATAGTTTGGATCGGGTCTGTTTCGTCCATCAGTTATCAATCCGCGTGAAATCATTGTCCAATAGCTCACTGAATAAACCGGAGTATGGTCACCTGTCATATCTATCTGGCCTTCCATTTTATTGGGATTATGACATTGGATGCAGTGTTTATTCAGGATAGGTTGTATGTCTCGTGGATAGTCAAGTACCTCCGGTACGTCTTTAATGGGTTTTATTTGATGTGGTGGTGATTTCAATGCCATTAAACCCAGCTCGACTTTTGCTGTTCGGGATCGTTGTTCGTGGCAACCAACGCAACTCGTCAATTCACCAGGCTGGAGTGTGATGAAACTTTGCATACGAGTAACAGAGGCATTGTTTTTATCCAAAGTAACAAAAAACAGTGAACGGAGTGCAGGGAGTTCCATATATGCAGAACCATCTTTTTCGACTGGGATTGTTCCCAGGATTCGCGCCAGAGTAAATGTACCTCCCAAACTGAGTGGTTCCTGACCGCCTGAGAAATTGACTGGTTTAGGGAGTTGTTCGAGTACTAGCAGGTTTTTTATTTCTCCTTTTTTAACACCTTGCATACTACGACCATTATAAATATTCGCCAGAACCATATGTCCTGTTGGTTGTGAAAGGTCCACTTCAGATCTGATGACAGGTTCTCTTTTGCGGGAACGTACGGGGCGAGGTTCGTGACATTCCATCCTTCGGTCACTTTCAGGAAGAGCATAAAGGAGTTCCGTATTTCCTTCGCCATCCATCAGAGAGATTCCTTTTTTATCTGCAACCAGAATGCATTCTTCGGTAATTGCATAAGGATCGCGATATACTTGTTCTCCTTTGCTAATCCGTTTGATTTTTGATGAAACATCCGGTCCCCCGTTAGGGTCAACAACAGTTACATATCCTGCATGCTCATACTTTCCGTGACCGGGAGAAAAGGATGCAATCACTTTATGTGTACCCGATATTGGTTTGGCATCAATCATGGTAATACCGGGAGTTTCGTTTCCAAACCAGACCATTTGATTCGTTCCATCAGGATTGGTTGTCCAAAGATGATGAAAATTGACTTGGCTCCGATCAACATATTCCCATCGCATGTACAACACCTGTCCGTCAGGCATCATCCAGGGAGTATTATCGTGTTCAATATTACTGGAGATCATACGTATGTTTTTACCATCATTGTCACAGCAATAAAGCGAAGCAACCCTTGTCAGCCAGCAGTTGACATATCGCTTATTCCTGCTTGAAGAAAACATAATTTTGCCACCAGGCAGATAGGTTGGTTCAACATCATCATCAGGACCATCGGTCAACTGTGTTAAACTGGTCCCATCAATGTTAATTTCATAGAGATGATAAGTTTCTGTCCCTCCTTTTCGGTAGGAGAAAAGTATTTTCTTGCCATCATAATGCATTTGCGGATCCCGGACCCCTCCTTTAGGATCATCAATAAGATGTACCAGATCACCAGTTCGCAAATTCAATTTAGACAATCTTCCTCCATCACCGTACCCTCGCATCGTTTGACCATCAGGAGATCGTCCGAAACTTTTCTTGTCTACGTTCGCAATTTCGTCACTACTGTAATATCCGAAGTTAACATACCAGTGATCCCGACCGGAAACACGGGTAGCAAAAATGATCTCATCCACATTCGACATCGGACTGACAAGCATTTTTGAGAGTATTTTTCCTGGTTGATACTTGGGTGTATCTGCTTCTAATGAAGAAGGGGATCGGATTATTAATGTGAATATGATTAGAATCATTCCTGAAACCCAACTTTGCTTGTTAGTAAATCTATAAATATAGAGATTCCTAAACGCGCTAGAGGATGTCAGGACTGAATGAAGTATTCCAGGTAGCGATCTGATGTTCCAGTTTGAAAATGTGAGAGCCTTCATGATAGGAATTCCTCTTAATCCATTTATGGCGAGTTGGAATGTTTGTCTGTAAATATCGATGAACTGATAATATTGAGTATCAGGCGATCGACATTATTTGTATTTTTTTACAATGAACGTAGATATTCAATCAAATCGTCCAATTCCTGTTCTGAAAATTCTTTTGTATTACCATGCCTGTTTTTTTTATTATGCCGAGTAAACACTTCTTTAAGTGTTAAAGCACGGCCATCATTCAGGTAAGGGGCAGTTCGGTGTGCTTCCAGTAGTGATGGCGTAGAATATTGTCCATCACCATCATTTTGAGAAGCGGTTCCTACGTTGTGCTTTTTCTTATCAACCAGGGTTGGTCCTGTATGACATTTGCTGCATTTCCCTTTTTTATTGAACAGAATCTTGCCACGTTTCGCCTTCTTATTGAATTGTCCATCAGGTAACAGATACGGGTTCGGGTCTGGTTTGAGGGATGTAATATATTGATATACATCTTCTGCTTCTTTTTCGGTCGGAATGATTAAATGAGAATTGGGAAACGATTCAATCACTCGCTGCTTCGCTGTTTTGTGAGTACCTCTCCGATTCATGGGGCCATTTTTGTGAGCAAATATGAGACTCAATGTATCCTTGGGGTTTCCGATTCCGTCATTCATGAAGTCCCATCTCAATCCATCAACTCGACCATCATTGGGATGGCAGGTTGCACAACTGTGCCAGCGCTGGAACGCTTTCGTTGCATCATTGAATACCATTTCGCCATGACGTATTGGATCAAGAGGAGGTTGCGTTCCCATTGAGACGTTCCCTAACTGTTTGCCACTTTGGGCATCGAGAAATGTGATTAATCCGGAAAAGTAGTTGGCAACACAAAGTTGACTTCCATCAGGAAAGAGTGCAATTCCGCGTGGTCCCATGCCTCCTGAAGGAACCCGCCTGATGACCTCAGCTATGTATAAAGCAGTCAGATCATTTTCCAATTCTGCAATCTTTGATCGATCATTTTGAATTTGTACCCAGATGTTTTCGTGAACGCCATCCTTTAGTGCTGCAAGTTCGGGGGGGACAATTCCTTCTAACAGTTCGTGAATTTTACCAATATTGACGAGAGAAATTTCCTGTACACCGCTGTGAGATATTAAAAGCCGTTTTCCATCAGGCGAACAAACAACACTGTGAGGATCAGCAGCTCCCTGTTTAAGGTTATCAAGCAATACCGTTGCCAATCGTTTCCCTTTAGGAATGTTAATAATGCTCAATGCAAAAGTATTGACCCATCCCCGTTCCAGTTGTGTGACCGGTAGATTGAATCGCCCCAGGCTGTGCACAACATATGCCCATTTTCCATCGGGACTAAGGCAAAGACCTTTTACCGATGTCGATCCGGGTGGCAAACTGACAGGTGGCTTTGAGGTCATTTTCATAGTGTCGATAATGCTTACTTTGGCAGACAATTCTGGGTCGGTTCCTCGCCCATATGTAAGCAGATTCGCAACAATTAGTATTTTTTCATCCGGTGTGAGCGATGCGGAACTCGGTTCACGCACTACAGGTATCGTACCGATCGTTTTGGGAACCATCTGAGAAAGGTCAATCACACTAACGGTATGACTGTCTGCATTGCAAACGTAGAGCCGTCTTGTTTTATTAGCTGCGACCACAGCAGTTGGCCACTTGCCAACGGATATTCTTGATTCGACTGCCAGTTTTTTTGTATCGATAACTGCAACACTCCCCACACCATTTTCAGCCACAAACAGCGTTTCACCATCTGCAGAGAGTGTCAAGCCATGCGGTTTTCCACGAAGCGGGATTTCAACTAGTTTTTTTTGTAGGATAGCATCAATAACCACGAGACTCCCGGCTGTGCGATCCGAAACATAAACTGTTTTGCCATCGGGTGAGATCACTAAAAAATAAGGCGAACGATAGATTGATGTAGGAGCCGGTTTCTCTTCTCCAGCGAGCAATGTCTGAAAAGGGCCAACAGAAAATATTCCTGTGAGAAAAATAAGAGTCACTTTATAAACAATAGTTATTTGATTAAATTTAATCATTATCGGTATTCTCTCAAGTCATTTTACATGAGCTTTTTATTACTTGTATCTCATTGATAATTAATTATCATGACGACGGGTAAGATATATCAATCGAGTGTTGGTTGAACAATTTTGCCTTCTGACTGCGCTTCGGTATTCTCGTAGGAACCGAAGAATTCGGAGTTGCAATCGAGCCAGAGGATCAGGCGGTAGTAATCCTTCTTCGACAACTCCACTCCATAATGTTGCTTATTCATGTATTTTAATAATTTGGACGACCGGGCACCGAACTGGCCTGCTGTTGTTCGACTGCCTCCATGGATACCGGAGTTAATTGAACCGTTGAAAACGTGGAAATAAAATCCATACTTCTCTGCAAGATTATTATACGACCGGCTCCAGCCATGTTTACCTTCTATTGTTCCGGTCAAATCAAGTGCCTTTTTCTCCTGATGGCATTTTACGCAATTGTGATCAAGTACCGGTTGTACCAATCTGACGTAACTGAAAGGATTGGATCCTTCTACATCCGGCTGAATTTTTGAAGGCTTACGAATGAATGCACGGGGTGGGGATAGTCTGGACGCAGGTGTCGCTTGTTTTTTCTCATGACATCCATGACAGGTTAACTTTTCGCCCGGATGAACGTAGGTTGCACTTCTCATCGACTGAACCGCCATTCCTTCTTCGTCCAATACCTGAAAGTAAACAGCCTTACCAACGGGAGCTTCAAAAAAAGCAGATCCATCCTTCTCGACTGGAACCGTACCAAGTACCAATCTGGCATTTGTCTGTCTGGCAATACCAATTCTCGGTTCGTTGGGAGGTGCGGTCGTTTTGGGAAGGAGTTGAATAACTCGTAACGCCTTGATTTCCGTACCGGCTGGCCAAGGGAAGTCACTCTCATAGACATCAGTTACTGCAATTGTGGCAACGTTTTTTTGCTGACCTGTTTTATTCGTCTGTGCAGTCTGTTCCGTTTGATCTGGGATGACTGGAGGTCGAAACCTCTCTCTGAGTGGAATGGGGCTGAGAGAAGAAATCAACTTGTCTCGATAGATTAATTCCTTATTTCCATCACTGTCAATCAGGTAAATTCCGTGGTTTTTAGCATTCTGATCATAAACACAAAGGTAATCCTTCTCGCTCAAAGGCCACGGAGTACCATAGACTTCCCTTTGACGAATCAACTTCTTGCCTCCCTCTGATTCAGGAAAAGGTACTTCAGATGTGAGTCGTGTTAATTGTGATTCGGCATTGTCATCAGTCTTTTGCGGATCAATCAAAATAAGTGACCCAAAAGCGTGGCCATGATGAGGAGCTGCAGTGGCTACAAGCTTGTGCGAGTTAGGAATCGCTCGAATACTCATTTCCATCCAGGGGCGTTTTTCTCGTACAACTGGATAGTTTCCATGAAAAGATCGAGGATCACGTCCATCTGGATAGCAAGTCCAGGGATGATGAGCAATATCTGAATCACGATCTACATAATCCCATCGTGTATAAACCAACATTCCGTCATTGGTCACACTTGGATGCCATTCGTGAGTTTCATGGTAGCTCAATGTGATAATATTACTCCCATCAGCATTCATGCCATGCAGAGTATAAACCGGACAGTGCCGACCACAACGCAAAAAACCGCCACGTCGCTCGGAGATGAAAGCAATTCGACCACCCGGTAAAAAACAGGGATCAAAATCGTTCTCTTTACCATCAGTCAGTTGGACTAGATTTCTGCCATTGCTGTCACATTTAAAAATGTGATAACTGTATTCCGGTTTCCATTCGTAGGTTTCCTTTCCATGGAACTTTTTCCATCCTTTTGCCTCGCTGTAAGCAAAGAGAATTGTCTTTCCATCGAACGAGAGTTCGGGTGAAAGAAATGTTCCTCCTTCAAGTTTCTTTCCTCTCAATCGTCCTTTTTCCACAACCGAATTTTTGAGCAGGTTGGTCAACTTCGGATTCTCTCCAAAAAGATCAGTCAGAACAAACAGGCCACCTCCCGGCTTTGCATTACAGCCGTAATATTGATCACACATGTGATGCACACCAGCGGAAGCGTGCCGTTTAATAAACAAAAGTTTGTCAAAATCAAGCAAAGGATTACAGAAAGCGATTTTACGTTTCAACCTGCAAGATTTCAGATAGAATTGCTCCAGCTCTTTTTGAGAAACCGATTTGGATTGTTTCAGTTTTTCCAACTTTATTTGTTCTGTATTCAGTTGTTGAACAAGAGGCTCAAGTCTTGTCCGATTCGACTT
>JAJRVU010000058.1 GCA_024277145.1 Planctomycetota bacterium | reverse complement strand
CCACGAGATTCTGCAAAGACGGTATCGCCGCTCCACCCCAGATTTCGAAAAATGATGTTTTTGTCGGCCGTTTCAGAAATGATCATCGATTCCCAGAACCCGTATTGCTGGGCACGTTCGATTAATGTGCTGCCAAGAAAAACAACGGAGTCCCCGTTTTCCGGGTGAAACAGATTTGGCTCTTCTTCTGCTGAAAGGGTGAACGGACTGAGCAGGATAATAGAACAGAATAAAAATAAGCGGGTCATTTTCTCGCCGATCGTATAAGTACGGGAACGTCTAACTCATTGCTGGGCAGACGCAAATTGCAATAAACCATTCACTATACAACAGATCAATCCGATTTTCAGCAGATCGGGAAAGTTATTCATTCTCAATTCCCTATAAACAGTATCCACATGAATATTTTCCTACTGTTTTCCGAACCTCTCGAACTGCTTCTTGACTCACCTCTTAAAAATGCTTTTACTATATGTACGTTAACCACCTGTGATCCTGCCTGCGAAACTCCAGTCGCCATCAGATTTTGTTATGGCTACCATATTAATAAACATCCTAATTGTGAAAATTTGATAAGCAAACAGATATGACAGATCTTGTTTTTATGATGGGGAATTTCGAAGCTCGGATTCCTGCTGATCGTTCTTATTGTGATTTTCACATGTGGTTGAAAAAGAAAGAGGAGTCTGTTTACACAGTCGGCTTTACTTCGTTTTCAGTCCGCTTGCTCAAAGATGTTTATTTTCTGGATTGGTTGATTGATGCAGAAACCACTGTCACGAAGAAAAAAGAAATAGGAGAAGTCGAGAGTTCCAAAGCTTTGTCGACACTTTATGCTCCTTTTAATGGTAAAATTATCGAGTTCAATGAACTGCTTATGGACGATCCTTCCTTGATCAATTCAGGGAATTATGACAAAGGTTGGCTTTTTACTTTGGAAACAGATGAAACTTTAATGTCACCTGAAGAGTATGTTCTGTTCCTCGAAAGTAAATGGGATGAAACAGAGAGACATCTTAAAGGACAAATTAACGAATAAGCTCATTATGTGTAAAACATTATAAATTTATCGACTTTCTCTATTTGGCTTAAATGCAATGGCAGCAAAAAAAATAACCGTCGTGATATCCCAGGCTCAGGGGAAAAATCCGGTTAAGCAACAATTGGAAGAAGATGTTGCAGTCGCTTTGATGATGAATTCGAATATTGAAATCTCTCTTGTTCCTCATCTGTACGACATGCAGCATGATCACACAGGCTTGATATTTCTCCGCTCACTGCCGGGCGACGTTGTCTTTCTTGCCTGGAATTATCCACGTGCCACTCGATGGATTCTGGATCGACAAAACATCAAAGGAAATGAAGGGACCTCATTACTCATTGATGAAGATGCCGAGAATGATTCTGAAGACGACAGTCAATCATATTCGGATGCAATTGGTGCGGTGGAAGTTCCCAATAGAAATATATACTGCATCGATTTGAAAGTTTCTTCGAGTGCGACCGATTACATTGAAGAAATCGAACGGATTTATCAGGAATGTGCAACACAAGTCGTTGATCTTGCTCCCCTGAAAACATCAACACTGAAAATATCAACACCGCAAACGGCATCTTCCAACGAGGAACATCAGGCGTATCAGAATCCGTTACAAATTATTGAAGCCAGAAAATCATCCAATATCAGCAGCGAATCGGAATCATGAAACCTGGCATTACCTGAGCCAACGAAACGGAGATGGTACCCGGTTATTGATTATTCACGCTGCACGAATTGCATGGAATGTATTGATTTCTGCCTGTTCGGAGTTTATGGAGTTGATTCACTTGACCGAATTCTGGTTGAGGAACAGGACAGTTGTAAAAAGGGATGTCCCGCATGCAGTCGAGTTTGTCCCGCCAATGCAATTGTTTTTCCCGGGCATAAAGATTCTGCCATCGCAGGTGCAGATGGAGATGTTGCAGGATTAAAAATTGATCTTTCAAAATTATTCGGCGGCGGAAATGATATCAATGTGTTAGACCTTGCGGTTAAGGAACGGGATGAAAACCTGCTTGCATCAGGGCGGGATGCTGTCGGCACTTCTGTTGGAATTTCGGATCATCTACTTAATCCGAAGGGTGGAGATAAAGATGAAATGGACGAATTGATGGACCAGCTTGATTCTCTTGAATTATAAAATGGGTTATTCTGTGTCAATCAACGTGACTCATCTTCAAGAAAAACTTAATAAAAGTCTGAAGCAGGCTGTCGATCACCTTCTGGATCAAAGAAACAGCAACGGTTTCTGGGAAGGAAAATTATCCACTTCTGCATTGTCCACAGCGACTGCGATTATGGCTTTGGAAATGATCCGTCGGGATCGTCAATCAAAAATTATTGCTTTTAACACTGCTGAATTTAATGCCGATGAACTTTCTTCGCCGATTAAAAAAGGACTTCACTGGCTTTCAGAAAATCAAAATTCTGATGGGGGGTGGGGCGATTCCATTAAAAGCACCAGCAACATTTCCACCACCATGCTGGTTCATGCTTCTTTTCAGGCAGCAAGCCAGAATAAAGAATTCAAAGAGATTAAACAAAAAGCAGCTGGCTATATCAAAAAAGAGGGTGGCGTTCCTGCACTGATTAAACGCTACGGGAAAGACAAAACGTTTTCCGTTCCGATTTTGACTCACTGTGCATTGGCAGGTGAAGTCGATTGGAAAAAAGTTCAGGGACTTCCATTTGAACTTTCCTGTATTCCTGCCCGGTTTTATAAAACGGTTCGTCTGCCTGTTGTCAGTTATGCTCTTCCCGCATTGATCGCTATTGGACAGGTCGGTTTTCATTTCAATCCCACTCGAAACCCGATAACCAAACTTCTCAGGGATTGGGCCCGTAAACCTTCCTTGAAAAAACTGATCAGCATTCAACCCGAAAACGGAGGATTTCTGGAAGCAACTCCGCTCACCAGCTTTGTGACAATGAGCCTGGCTGGGATGGGATTGTCAGATCATCCCGTTGCTGTCAAAGGATTGCAGTTTATCCTGAATTCCATTCGAGAAGATGGAAGTTGGCCTATTGATACCAATTTAAGTACATGGTTGACGACTTTATCTATTAATGCTTTGGGAGATAATCTCCCTGATGAGAATGTTTCGGAATTAAAAAAATGGATTTGTGATCAGCAATATCAAACCGTTCATCCTTTTACGAATACAGACCCCGGCGGTTGGGCATGGACGAATCTTCCCGGAGGTGTCCCCGATGCGGACGATACACCCGGGGCAATCCTTGCAATATTAAAACTGACTCAATCGAATCATCAACATGAAACAGATCCTGCTATTCAGATTTCACTACAGAAAGGAATTATCTGGTTACTTGATTTACAAAACAGCAACAAAGGCTGGCCAACATTCTGCAGGGGTTGGGGAACTCTTCCGTTTGATCAAAGTGCAGCAGATATTTCTGCTCACGTTATCAGGTCGTTCTCCGCATGGTTGAATTCCAATTATTCACAATCCGCATCTGAACAATTGAAAAAACGAGTCAGCAAAGCAATTCAATCAGGCTTTCAGTATCTCAGTCAAACACAACACGATGATGGTTATTGGTTGCCTCTCTGGTTTGGAAATGAGGAATGTGAAAATAATGAAAATCCGGTTTATGGCACTTCCCGTGTACTGCTAGCATTTCGAGACACCGATCAATCACAACATTCGGAAGCAATAAAAGGATGCCAGTTCCTGATACAGAACCAGAATTCAGACGGTGGCTGGGGAGGAATGAAAAACGCAGCTTCCTCTGTTGAAGAAACGTCTCTTGCAGTCGAGGCGATTCTGGGGATTCAACCCGATGCCCCCGAATTAAAAGCAGGAATCCATTGGCTCATTGAAAAAGTGGAATCAGGAGAATATTTAACCCCGTCACCAATAGGCTTTTATTTTGCCAATCTGTGGTATTTTGAAGAGTTGTATCCCCAGATATTTATGGTTTCTGCGTTGAAGGCAGCCTTTGAAACTCTGAAATCCTAGAGATGCAAATATCATAGAAATCCTCATTAAATAAGACACGCAGGTAAGGTAAAAACCGACAATACTTTGAAAACTGTTCATCAGAATACCGATTTCTCATGGAATCGACGAATGGGGATGCGGTATACTGGAGCGGTCATATATTTTGTGATTGAATAATCCTGCTTCGGCAGATTGAAAATACAGTTTGAATCAATATTGTGATCGCTGAAAAGCGAGAGGAATCAGCCGTGTCGATAGCTCCCTTGAATTCTGACAACACAGAAGAGATCGATACAGCAAATATCGATGCAGGGAAAATTGATGTTCCTCCAGAATCCCGTTTCATGGATGACGATGATTTTCAACCTGTCAAGAAAAAAAGAAAACGTCAAAGCACCAGCCATCTGAAAGACGTTCCTGAAACACTGGAACTCAGAGAAAAAATCAAAGCTGCTGCAGAAGTTTATTCTAAAAAAATTGACCACTCCAGAATCATCCAGAAGGATGAGATGGAGCAGCACAGCAGGAACTTGCTTCTGGAGATGGATCTGCCCGATCGATTTCTAGGATTTGCGATGGTCCTGATAGGAAATTTCATCTGGAAGCGAAATTTTCTGGCGACCCCCTTTGAAAAAAGACTACTGCTCCTTCCTCATTGCCTGAAGCATGCAGATGGGTGTCCTGCAGAATACGACGAATTTGGTCTCGATTGTGAGCGATGCGGAGCCTGTTCCATTGCTGATTATAAAGTCAAAGCAGAGCAGCTGGGTTACAAAGTTCTTGTTGCTGAAGGTTCCCCCGTAGTTGTGAAAATTATCATTTCAGGATATGTCGATGCGATCCTCGGCGTTGCCTGTTTGAATGTTCTTGAAAAAGCGATTGACAAAGTTTTAATAGCAGGCGTTCCTTCTTATGCAATTCCTCTCCATTCGGGAGATTGTAAAAACACTTCTCTGGATGAAGCCTGGATTTGGGAAGTCATTGATAAATATGAACCACTTGAGAAGCAATTGGCAAGTGGTTATGTCCCCTTGTTTCGTTCAGCGAATCGCCTGTTTGAAAAAGAGATGGACGAGTTACTTCCACGAACCAGAAGTAAAACAGTTGAATCCGCTCAAAGTGCTATAGGCAAAACAGAAAATATAGCCCACGACTGGCTGGCCAACGGAGGCAAAAGATTCCGCCCCTTTATTACATTGGCTGCTTACCAGGCGGTTGCTGGTAACAATTCAAGTGAGAACCTGATTTCCAATTCAACAGAAGGTTCTTATATTCAGTTCCCTGCTGCGGTCAAAAAACTTGCCATTGCCATTGAAGCTTTTCATAAGGCTTCGCTGGTTCATGATGATATTCAGGATGATGACAAATTTCGATATGGTTCTGAAACAGTCCATCAAAAACATGGAATCGGCCCTGCAATTAATGTGGGAGATTACCTGATCGGGTTGGGTTATCGATTAATCCACGAAGCAAGTCGTGATCTCGGACCTGAAGTTGCATGTGATGTTCTTGCAAAAATGTCCGATGCACATATCAAATTGTGTGATGGCCAGGGGGCAGAAATGGCCTGGCAGGAATCAAAAGATTTATCTTTGACACCGATAGATGCTTTACACATCTATGCACTGAAAACTTCTCCCGCTTTTGAGGCAGCGTTGTTCTCAGGGCTTCGTGCAGCAGGCCCGATTGATCAGTACGAAGAAACGATTTCATTATTCGCCCGGCATATTGGAGTTGGCTTTCAAATCCTGAACGACTTGAAAGACTGGTCAGGCGATTCAAACAATAAAATGGTGGCAGGACAGGACGCACTCGCTTTACGCCCGACAATCCTACTGGCTCTTGCATTCCAGTACGCTTCTGATACCCAGAAAAAGACTTTAAACCAACTGTATCATGACGATTTTAAAGACTCGGAAAAGGTTACAAAACTAAGCCAGATTTTTCATAATCTTGGTGTTTTTGAAAAGGCAGAATCGCTCGTTGAAAAATCCCGGGCGCGGGCAGAAGAACTGGCAGAGAGTATCGAACCCTTTGAATTAAAACAGCTGCTTCAATTCTTTATTCATTCTGTTCTTGCACCAGAAGAAACGAAAAAAGAAAAATCTCCTGATTTGGTCCAACTGCCTATCATCTAGGACGGGTTACCCAGAGCTGTTTATTCAGTAGTAGAACCTATTCTGCAAACCAGACATGTTATAACTCAATCTTTCCTGATGGTCTGCAAAGCTGACCCTACACTTGAATGCTTCGTGTTAATAAATCATTGTCTCAATTTTAATGCGGTCGCAGGTGTTTTCAATTTGCTCGATCGGCTAACGGAGAATTGCCCAGGGATCGGTGAATGACAGTCAACTGCCCGCAATGAAGTGATTCATGCCAAACCGACATTTGAAAAACAGCTGCAACATCAAACATGAATGCAGGACCATCTTCTATTTTTCGTTGAAAATCTTCTTCAGTGCAATTGTTAAGAACTTCACGAAATATTTTTCTTTGATCTTTTAACAACTGGAGAATTTCTTCAGGCGATGGATAATTATCGAGATTGTCTGCTAATGATGAACCTTTGCCAAAGAGTGATGCATATTTTGAAAAATCCTGTTTTTGAGACGGGTCAACCAGCCCGGTGAAAAAGTTCTCTGCATACAGAATATGACCTGCAATCCAGATGGCATGGTTAGAATTGGGAGACGCTCGTCGAATCCAGTCTTGAGGGTGTTTGAATTCTGAGAGAACCTGTTCAGTGAATCCTCTTGTATGTGATAATGCCAATTTTAAT
>JAJRVU010000057.1 GCA_024277145.1 Planctomycetota bacterium | reverse complement strand
CATGAAGGGGAAGAAAAACCGGGCTGGTGGAATGCATTTATTGGTCCTGATAAAGGAATTGACACTAACCGATATTTTGTGATCTCAGCAAATGTTCTGGGAGGATGTCAGGGAACAACAGGACCTGCAAGCATTAACCCTGAAACAGGCAAACAGTACGGTCTCGATTTTCCAGTCATCACAGTACGAGATATTATTGATGTTCATTCTGCAGTTGTGAAATCATTTGGAATAAAAAAACTTTTAGGAATCATTGGCGGAAGCCTGGGTGGAATGCAGGTTCTGGAATGGGCAGTCCGATACCCGGAAGAAGTTGGTGCAGCAGTTGTCGTTGCATCGGGAGCCAACCTGACTGCACAGGGAATTGCTTTTAATACTGTCGGTCGAAGAGCAATACTGGCTGACCCCAATTTTCAAAATGGTCATTACTATGGTGGAGAGGGACCACTCTACGGTTTGGCCATCGCCCGTATGCTTGCCCATATCACTTACCTGTCAGAAGATTCCATTGAAGAAAAATTCGGTCGACGACTGCAACACAGTGACAAACTTGCCTATAACCTGTTAGGCGAAACAGAATTTCAGGTGGAAAGCTATTTGCATTATCAGGGAAAATCATTTGTTAAAAGGTTTGATGCAAACAGTTACCTGCATATGACTAAAGTGATGGATTATTTTAACCTGAAAGAGAGCTATGGTTCTTTAGAAAAAGCATTTTCCAACATTCAATCAAGATTTCTGATTGTTTCTTACGATACAGATTGGCTTTTCCCGACATCGCAAAGCCAGGAACTTGTTAAATCATTGATCGGCTGCAAAAAGGATGTCAGTTTTCTTGAATACAAATGTCCTTACGGGCATGATTCATTCCTGATTGATGTGGATCAGCTTGCACGATCAACCAGACCGTTTTTTGAACAGACTCACGAACTCATAAAAATGAGTCCAACAGTTTAATTTCCAGAAATGTTACTCTCTGAGAATAGACAATTAATCCAATAACAAGCAAAGACAATTACCTCCATGTGTGCTGAACGATACTGTATGCCCAATCCGACGATTGCCTTGACCGATCAGATCATTAAAGATCAGATCAAAAAGGGTTCGCGCGTGATTGACCTCGGCTGTGGCGATGGCAGATTATTAAAACTGCTTCGCGATGATCATGATTGCCAGGTGCTCGGCGTGGAATTCAATCAGGATGGAATTCTGGAAACAATTCAACGTGGCGTTGCTGTCATTCAAGCTGACTTGGATGAAGGACTTTCTGATATTCCGGATCAGGTTTTTGATTTTGCAGTTCTCAGCCAAACGCTTCAACAAGTTCGGCATCCTAAACAGGTATTGGCAGAACTGAAAAGGATTTCCAAAAAAGCATTGGTTGTGATTCCTAATTTCGCGCATTGGCGAGTTCGATTACAGGTGGTTCGCTACGGCAGAACTCCAATTACGGAATCCCTTCCCTACCATTGGTACGACACGCCTAATCTCCATATGATGTCGATGTCCGACTTCCGTGATTTAGCGGAAAGCCTCGGGTTCAAAATATTAAAAGAACTCCCGATTATCAAAGATCGTGCAGTGGACCGCGCCTGGGCAGCCAACCTCCGCGCTAATAGCGCCTTGTATGTACTGGAGAGCTAAAGGGGCATATATTTTGAATAATCTATCCTCAATTAATTGAAGTGCGACCACGTTGCTCATTACATGGCGGGGCAACAATCAGGAATAACTGATTATATTATGAATATTCAAACCGATATAAAACAACGTTTTACGCTTACCAACTTAAAAAAACGATGCGCAAGCAAGTGGTTTATTCTGTTTCTATCAATATCGGTTCTATTATTCAGCTACCTGTATTACCTGTTGAATCAACCTAATAAAGTTTCCAGCGTTGTTCGACAACTCCAACTGAAACATTTACGTGTGGGATTTGCAAAATACAGTACCGGAAACAAATTATTTGACGAACTCCTTCTCAAATATGATAAAAAGAAATGGTTTCGAAATAAGTTTCAAAAACCAATCAGCATCAGCTCCCAACTCTATATCAGATCCCAACTCAATCTAGTTGATGATGATTTGCTACAAAAGATTTCGATTCTCGACTCCTTAAAAGAAGTGCAAATCACAAACAGCCAAATCACCACTCTGGAACCATTAAATAAATTAACAAACTTGGAGAACCTCACCTTTAGTGGTAACCAGATCAGCGAACTGTCACCACTCGTAGGATTAACAAGTTTAAAACATCTTTATCTTGATAATAACCGAATTTCTGACCTAAGCCCGCTGGTTGGCATAAAATCGCCATGGACATTATCCCTTAAAAACAACCAGATTAAAGATCTCACACCACTCTCAAGAATTTACGTTTCAAGGTTACTTGATCTCAGCAATAACCAAATCACAGATCTATCACCTTTGTCAAATTTATCCATGCTACAGGTTCTTTCAATTTCTAATAACCAAATCAGTAATCTATCAGCACTAAAAAACTTTCAGACCATGCACGCCCTTAAACTGAATAACAATCAGGTCAGTGACCTAACGCCTTTGGCCGGCTTAAAAAAACTAAGATCACTTGAACTCAACAATAACCGGATGAGTGACCTGACATCCATAAAAGGTTTTACAAACCTGGGTTACCTCTTTCTCAAAGACAACCAGATTAAAGATTTATCTCTGCTAAATGGATCAATAAAATTAATTACGTTCGATGCTAGAAACAATCAAATCACTGACTTATCACCTTTAGCGGGAATAATCACGCTCAGAAACCTCTACCTCAACGACAACAACATCGTCGACTTAAGTCCGCTAGTCGGGTTGAGCTATCTGAAAAGAATTACACTCGCGAACAACCCGATCACGGATCTTGCTCCTTTGGCAAGCTTGAAAAACTTGGAACAAATCAGTCTTGTGGGTACTTCAATCACAAACCTGAAACCATTAAAGGGATTGTATAATATGAGGTCTATCTATCTCGGAAACACACAGATCTCTGACCTGACTCCGTTAGAAAACTTGAATGGGTTAAGATATATTTATCTTCGCCAATGCCCTAATATTACGAAAAACAAGGTTGATCAACTGCAAAAAATATTACCAAAGAGCGAGATACGATTTGACTCACCAAATTAGATAAAGTTCGGCTTACGAATCTATAGTATTAGAGGCACTCGGCTGGCCTCTTTGCGATTGTAGGGGAATTTATTTCAACCACTGTTTAAATTCTCTGCGGTCAAGATAATCAGGAAGTTTGTTGGTATCTTCATTCTGCACCCACATGAATCCTCGTGAGAACCAAACGCCATTGTCCGCCCCGTTTTCCCGAACAATCATTGGAATTTCTTCCTCCGTTTTTTTATCCCCACGTTTTCCCGAAAGAAGTTTCTGGCTCCACCCTGATTGCATATCAACAAAAAAGTGGGCTGAATAATACTCATTATTGGAAAATACAATGTCGTCTTTTCCATCTGAATTGATATCCACAAACCGGAAGCCAGCATCGTTATCTTTGTCATCTAAAAACATCGTACCCGCAGGCAGATTAAAGGGAAGCCGTTTCCATTGATCCGTTTTACCAGAATATTGGAATAAACATTTCAGGTACCGGGAACTAACAATAATTTCGCAAACCCCATCGTTATTAATATCGTGAAATCGAAATGCAGCGGAGGGTAGTCGGTAATCACGTTTCACAACTCCATCTTTATTTAGGCCAAAGCGAACATCATTAAATGTCAACTTTGCAATACTATCATTGTTGACAGATAAATATAAATTTTTCAATTGTTCTAAAGAAGAATGCGATTCCCATCCAGTTTTCCCAAAGGAGTAAACTAACAATTCTGACTTCTCAAACGTATTGATTGTCGTGACATACGAAGAAACGTTCTTATCCAATTGGCCAAAATGTGCATGGGCCAATGAAAATGAGGAATCCAGAAGCTCGTTTCTAAAAACATCCCACTGGTTTTCCGCAGGATTCCAGATTTTTGTTACCAAATTGCGTGCAGATTTACTTTGACCTCGTACAAAACCACGAACATAAAGGACATCCATAAAGCCATCACCATTCACATCGAGAATTCTCACGTCATTATCAGTTCCTTTTGAATTTCTGATGGCATGCCCGTCCAGCATATGGGTTTTCATTCTTTCAAGAGTTTCCGGGAATGTCAGAAAATTTATTTTGCTTCCATATTTTTTCTGTGCATAATCAACAAACTCCACCATCTGGGAATTACTAATCCATCCATGTGGATGAAAAGTCAGTGTCAGAACTCCTTTTTTGTGAACAGTGATATCAAGAGCTGTCTTGAAGTCCCTCAGCGTGTCAGGATTGTTCGGCTTGGAATAATTCTGTGCGGACCAATCACTGGGCACCAAGCTCGGAAATTCCCAGCAAAGCCGATTTATCACATATGGGTAAGGATAATTTTCAACGTAATTCAAGTAGAGATTTCCAAACCGACTTTTATTAGGAAGGTATTTTTGAAACTTGCTTTTACCATCCGGATCAAATAATAACTCTTTGGGAACGTCTGAATTATTCTCATCAGATGTAAATACGGTAAATACCGATGAACTTGCCTGCAGGAATTTCCCCGACTCAGTCGTTTTGTTAAAGATTTCAGAATAAAATCGGGGACTGACCGTATTTTGCGAATCACAGCAAGGCATTCGATATGCAACAGGTTTGTTCCCGGGAATTTGATTGAGAAGATCAATGCAACGATCATAGGTTGACTTCGCTTTGTTAAAATCACCACCATTGAATAAAGGGCAAGGATGATCAACGGTATGAACATCAATACTTAAACCCTCTTCAAGCCATTGTTGCAATTGAGAATGATCCCACTTTGGCTTGTTTGTCATCACGCTGATCGGGGCGCGTCCATCAATTTTCTTCAATTGATTTAAAATGGGGCGCATATAAGCTTCATACTTGGCGGGATCACTTAAATCATCAATCGCAAGTATGACGACTGCTTCAACGTCTTTTTCTCCGATCCATTGGGGAGTGATCAGTTTAGGAAATTCTCCCGAAGGTGCATAAGTATTACATCCTTCAAGATAGGAAAAACGATTGCCCTCCCCTGCAATGAGAGACCAACAGAGCGAACAAACCAGAAAGAAACTTAGAAAAAGAGGACGCATTGGGCAACTTTCAAATATGATAAACGGTTCTAAAAACAAACCATAGAATTTAAAACAAATCAATTCGCTTCATTCTCCCTATAACCATGAATTCATTTCAATAGGAACCGGTGTTATTCCCATATTAATACAGATTTTTCTACCGGGAGAAAACATTTCTTCCTGTTCTGAATCTCCCCACACTCAGAAAAAGCTGATAGAATACTGTTTGATTATAATCCGTATTCAAAAAAATTTTCTCGGGATGTACGATCATGTCAGAGACATTAAATAATTCAGCTAGTCCTTCTGCCACCAATCATTTATTTGTTAATCAATTCACGAATGGAATTCTGGACCCGGAAAAACCGATGCTTGGTCCTGTTTCTGATGGTGGAACAATTGAAGCTAACACCGCTCCCGGTTGCTGGGGTCCGATGCTGACACCTCAATTATGTGGAGGTCATGAAGTCACCATCCCTGTTGAAGTGGAAGGAGCAGAAATTGGGGACGCCATTGCCATTCATATTCAGGAGATTGAAGTTACTTCAATTGCAACAGCTTCCGGCACTGACAAAGCATTAGATGGACGATTTAATGGTGATCCTTTTGTCGCGGGAAAATGTCCTTCGTGTGGAAAACTGAATCCCCCAACTCAAATAAATGGATTGGGAAAGTCTGCAATTCAATGTTCAGAATGTGGTGCAGATGCAGCTCCTTTCAGTATCAACAATGGTTACACAATTGCCTTTAATTCTGAACGAAAGATAGGAGTAACGGTTCCTGAGGAAGCCGCGAACAATATCGGCAGTGACGCAAAACATTATGCAGCCATGCCGGAAAACTCGATTCAAAATTCGGTATTGGCTCTTGCTCCACATGATCTTGTTGGGTTACAGGCAAGGCTTCGCCCCTTCATGGGACAACTGGGAACAACACCTGCAATAGCGATGCCCGACAGTCACAACGCAGGTGATTTCGGACAGTTCCTGATTGGTGCCCCTCACGACTATTCTCTTACGGAAGAACAACTGGAACTCAGAACAGATGGGCATATGGATATTGATGCAGTCAGAGTTGGTGCCATCCTGATCTGCCCGGTTAAAGTTCCGGGAGGGGGAATTTATATGGGCGACATGCATGCCCTTCAGGGAGATGGAGAAATTGCAGGCCATACATGTGATGTAGCCGGAATTGTTAAACTGAAAGTTCAGGTGATTAAAAACCTGACTCTGGATGGCCCAATCCTGTTTCCTGTTGAAGAAGATTTACCATTTCTGGCGAAGCCGTTTACTTCAGAAGAAAGAGAGCAGGCCCAACTTCTTGCAAAAGAATATGGTGTTGATGAACTTGAAAAGACGGCACCTGTTTCTGTGGTTGGAACGGGCGCTAATCTTAATTCAGCTACAGAGAATGGCCTTCAAAGAGCTGCAGAGCTTTTCGGAATGGACGTCTCAGAAATTCAAAATCGAGCCACGATAAACGGAGCAATTGAAATCGGAAGACATCCTGGAGTGGTGCAAATCACTTTTCTTGTCCCGGTTAACAAATTAGAAAAGATCAAACTTCTGAAATTCGCACAAAAAAAATACAAGCTGGCCGATTGATTCTATCAATTTATTTAATACAAAATCATAACCGATTTTATTACTGTTTTAAGAATGGAGTTTCCATGTCAAAAAATCATGCGACACGTTTTTTGGAAATTGTCAACGATTCACGATCCCGAATCAAAGAATGCACCGTCCTTGATATTAAATCTCGCTTGGACCAAGGGGATGAATTTCATCTGGTTGATGTTCGAGAGGAATCTGAGTTTGCTGCAGGAAGAATTCCGGGTGCGATTCACATTGGAAAGGGAGTTATCGAACGAGATATTGAAAAGATGATCCCTGAAGCAGATACGGAAATTATACTCTATTGTGGCGGTGGATACCGATCTGCCTTGGCTGCAGATGCAATCCAGAAAATGGGATACACCAATGTCATCTCGATGGATGGGGGAATGCGGGGCTGGAAAGAGAACGGCTTTGATGTCGAAACGCCCTGATGTTCAGCGAATATTTGATGATAAAATTGAATAATAATTGATATTATCAGCATTTTAAGAGCTTTCAGAACCAGTTCATTTTCAATAAACCCTTTTACTGTTGCAATTTACCAATCTTCAAATAAAATTAACATATGTATTCTATTTGATATGTTTACTCACATTGGTCATTATGCGGAGTCGTCCATGACGCAACATCTCAGAAACATTTTTCTATTCGCACTGCTGGTTCTGGTTGCAGGTTTATTTCACGGATCATCTAAAGTCCGTGCAGAATCCAATAAGCCATCTTACGAAAAAGATGTCCGCCCAATTTTGAAAGCACAATGTTTTCATTGCCATGGTGAAGCAGGCGAAACCAAAGGAGAACTTGATCTCAGGTTACGGCACCTCATTATGAAAGGTGGCGAATCAGGCGAAGTTGTTGTTCCGGGAAAAAAATCGGAAAGCTATCTTTTTGAACAAATCTCAGAAGGTGAAATGCCCCCGGGTGATCACAAGCTGAAAAAAGAAGAAATCGAAATCATTGGAAAATGGATTGATGCAGGCGCAATCGCCATTCGAAAAGAACCGGATACATTAGGAAAAGAACCTTACTACACCTATGAAGAAACATCCTTCTGGTCATTTCAGGAAATAAAGAATCCTCAGGTTCCCAAAGTTAAAAACCAATCTTTAGTCAAAACTCCAATTGATGCTTTCCTGTTAAGAAAACTGGATGAGATAAATGAAACTTTTTCAGAAGAAGCTGACCGACCGATATTAATTCGCAGGATTAAATACGATCTTCTCGGTTTACCACCTACTGCTGAAGAGGTAGACCAATTTGTCAAAGATAAATCGCCTGATGCATATGAAATAATGGTTGACCGTTTTCTTGAATCCCCTCATTATGGTGAGAACTGGGGCAGGCATTGGCTGGATGTCGCCGGCTATTCGGATTCGGATGGAATGTCGAACGCAGACCCTGTCCGTAAATTTTCCTACAAATTCCGTGACTACGTCATTAAATCTCTGAATAGCAACAAACCTTTTTCAGAATTCATTCGAGAACAAATTGCAGGCGATGAACTGGTTAAGCTTCCTTATAAGGAGATGAACCCGGAACAAATTGAAAAACTTGTTGCAACAGGTTTCTTGAGAATGGCACCCGATGGCACAGGTGTCGGATCGGTTGAACAAAAACTTGCAAAAAATAAAGTCGTTACAGAAACCATCAAAATTGTTTCAACTTCCTTAATGGGGCTGACCGTGGGTTGCGCAGAATGTCATGATCATCGATATGATCCGATTTCCCACGTTGACTACCACCGAATGAGGGCGATTTTTGAACCTGCATTCGATTGGAAAAACTGGAGAAAACCCCGAGCCCGGCTGATTTCTCTTTATACCGCTGAAGATAAAAAAGCGGCTGCAAAAGTCGAAAAAGAAGCAAAAGCCCTCGAAGCAAAACGCAATGAAATTGCTAACAAGTACATTCAAATCACTCTAAATGATCAATTGCTACTGATTCCGGAAAAAGATCGTGATCCTGTTAGAACTGCATATAACACAACCGGAAAAAAACGAACAAAGGAACAAAAAGTAATTCTGGATAAGTACCCGAAAATTCGTGGAATCTCTTCCGGATCACTTTATTTGTTCGACAGAGCTAGAAATCAATCCATTGGACAACTGAATAACAAAAGAGCAATACTCCTGAAAAAAACGATTTCAGATGTTAAAAATGAATTCCTGCTCGCGGTTTCTCAATCCCAGCGAACATTTTTAAAATCTATTATGAAAATCAAGGAAACCAAAAGAACAGCGGAGCAGAAGAAAATTCTCGAAGCTTATCCCGGAGTTCTGGTTACAGAAAAAACCCTCAGCAGTTTTAAGCCGGAAGCTGCATTGCAAATTGAAGAATACAGTAAGAAAGCTCAAAAGCTGAAAGATGATAGTGGGTCCAAACTCATTAAAAAATTGTCTGCTGATATTGTTGAGTACAGAAAGAAGAAGCCTGAAGAACAATTCATTCGAGCATTAACAGAAGTGCCCGGAAAAGTTCCTGTCACTTATCTGTTTAACCGCGGTGACTTCAACCAGCCTAAGGACAAAGTTCAGGTTGGACATTTCAGCATTATGAATACCCTTTATGCGAATAAACTCCCTGAAATTCCTGAGAACAACAAAAACATCAGCAGCACCGGAAGAAGACTTGCATTTGCTAATTTTCTTGTGAGTGATTCTAATCCGCTCACCGCACGTGTTTTGACTAATTGGGTTTGGTTGCATCATTTTGGTCAGGGAATTGTGAATACTCCCGGAGATTTTGGATTTCTTGGAGGCCGACCGACTCATCCTGAACTTCTTGACT
>JAJRVU010000056.1 GCA_024277145.1 Planctomycetota bacterium | reverse complement strand
TTAATCAGTTTTTCATTTGAGAGGCGAATTTGAAACTGTTTTTTATATCCTCCCCACGAATTAACTTCTGCAGTGCCCGGAACGGTTCTGAGCTGAGTTTTAATTTCCCAGTCATGAATGGTTCTTAATTCGGTCAGTTTTTCAGCCCGGTCTTTTTTACTCAGCTTTGATACATCGTATCCTTCATAACCAAGAACATAATGAAACACTTCACCCAGACCGGTGGCGACAGGTCCCATCTTGGGACGCTCCATTCCTGAAGGAAGTTCTACTGTCGAAATTCGCTCATTAATCAACTGCCTTGCAAAATAGATATCAATTCCATCCTCAAACAAGACCGTCACTTGAGAAAAACCAAATTTGGAAACGGAACGAACCTGTTCAAGTCCGGGAAGTCCGCTAATAGCTTGTTCAATCGGAAAAGTGATTTGCTTTTCTACTTCTTCCGCAAGCAAAGCAGGGGCGGTTGTATTAATTTGAACCTGTACCGGAGTTGTATCTGGAAAGGCATCAATATCAATGTGAAGCAGTGCAATGATCCCGACAACAATCATGCACAGGACAATAAAAAGGACGGCTGTACGATGTTTTAAAGATGAATCAATTATTTGATTTAACATGGAGTCTCTGTTTCTTTTTTTTCGTTACCCTGGAGAGTTTGCGTTTCATTGGTGAATGAGTTGGAAACGTTGAAAGAGGATAAGTCATGAAAATTTCATGACTTATTACCTCATTGTCCGCAGGTGCAACCAGCCCCCAGATTGTTTTTGAGAATTTGAGCTCTCAAAACAGTACTCCCTTTAGTGGATACGATTTCGCCGGGATAAACTCCTGCAATGATTTCGGTAAACTCATCCGTCCTTGCGCCAATGCGAACGGAACGGGTGTGGAAAAACTTGGGTGATTCTTTATTAAAGAAGTTTTTATCCCGAATAAAAACATAATTTCCATCTTCTGCCAATTGCACGGATTCATTGGGAACAACAATTGCTTCTGGCTCTTCTCGCAATACAATCTGCCCAACACCAAATGATTCATTTCGTAATTTGCTATTTTTATTATTTAATTCAGCCCGGACTGTGACTGTTCGAGTTGTTTTGTCCGCAGATGTACTGATCCAGTTGATTTTCCCTGTAATTAATTGATTGCTGCCATCCAATGTAAAAAGGATTTTCTGGCCGAGGGATACATGATTCGCATTTTCCAAAGAGACATTGAGAACAAGCCACATTCTCTCTGTATCAGCAATTTTAAAAAGAACATTCTGGGTATTAATGACTTCTCCTGAAACCGCTGATCTCTCAATTAATGTTCCGTCCATAGAAGCAAGAACAGGATAAAGATTATTGGTTCTGATATTTGCTTTTCTAAGTTTCTGTTGAAGGTTATCTGAGAATCCTAGAAAAAGCATTTTCTTGACTCTTTCAATTTCAGAGAGATCCAGCATCTTCTCGTATGAAATTTCAAAACCGAGATTAAGTAATGTTTGATGTGTACGCAAAATTGCTGTTTTGGCTTTTTGAAGTTCGGTTTGCGCTTCAAGGATTCGCTGTTTTGTAACAACCCCCTTGGTGGAAAGCGGTTCCAGACGTTTGAAATTCTTCTGGCTATAATCATGCTGAGTTAGTGCATTAAGAAATTCCGCCTTGAATTTTCCGATTTCAGCAGAGTCAATGATTGCAAGAATTTCTCCTTTGTGAACTTTATCTCCAATTTTCTTATTAACCTTCCAGATTGCTCCGGAAACCCTTGATGATGACTTGGCCACTTTTGTTTCGTCATACCGGACTTCTCCATTAGCTGTAATGCTTTCGACCATTGGTTTTCTTTCAACAATCTCAACATCAATTCCTGCTTTTCTGACAGACTCAACTGTTGCAAACTGAACACGCTGGCGATAAAGAAGGCTTCCACTATTATTGATCTTTCGAGGAAGCAGGTTTAATGCAGAATTGATACGATTCAACTCACCCAGTGAAATCGTCGGCTTCTTTTTCAATTGAAAGAGTTCAGGATGTTCAAGAGAGCATTGGAATGTCCCATGTTTTTCACACCATCCATAATCTTTCCCAAATGGAACGAGATCTTTATCACACTCAATGCATTCTGATTCAGGGACATTATGAGTTTCACACCAATCAGCTTCTGCCTCCTGTGCTGCGCCGGCCAGTATCGAAAACTTGGAAATTTTCCAGTCAGAATGATGCCCCCAATAAGCGATCCCTGATAATAATGTCAATACAAGAATTGTTGAAAGCGAACTCAGAAATTTTGAAATAAAGGCTGTCTTTTTACCTAGCTTGGTTCCAACAATTTTTGGATTTCCTCCTTTGGAGTTTTCCAATATTTCTTTTTCATGTGATATTTTATCATGGATTGTTATTTCACTCATAAGGTAGCCTCTGGTTTATCTGTTGATAGAAATAGGGATATTCTAAAAAAGAATTCAAGCAAATAATTCTCCTGTATTGGTGTATCTGGCATGAGCAAATTTCAGCCGAAAAACAACGGTAAATCAGGAGAAGAATCAGAAGAGAAATGCATCATTCATGTCAGAGAAGATGCAAAGAATAAAGCTAGCACAACATTGAGGTAATCAGTGCGCATATTTCCCTTGAAGAAAGAGCATTGGGGAAATGAATAGAAATGTTCGATTTGCTCTCAGGATTCAATAAGAGATTCTGATAGGATATGTCCATTGAATTATCAAGTGACAAGACGATTGAACTAAAATAGTGGCTGGAAATATTTAACGAAATGCTATTTCCCGAGTTCAGGATTGCTCCCTCACAAACACAGGAACAATGATTCTCACCAGAACCATTCTGGTGATTGTTTTCAGGCGAAGAAGAACGGTGTATCTGGCAGCAACTGCAATGATTTTTTACATCAATTGTCGAAGTTGTTGAAGATATGAGCCCGGACCTCTCACTACCCCACCCTCCGAAATCTCCAAAACAAAGAGATGGGCAGAAAGTGAATACAAAAGATAAATAGGTAATGAAAGTAGCGTGTAACCACATACGAATTAATATTTTGGTTAAGAGAGTTTTGGTTCAATACGGGACATCGACTATAATTCTAGGGTAGGATCAATGATTCTGTCAATGCATTTTATGTACAAAACAATTTGTTCATCATATTGGTAAAGGCTTCCCAATCATCATTATTTTACATTTCCTCTTTTATTAAAGTGTTTGGGCAGATTTGAAATAGAACAAGTGATGTAACCGTTACAACCTGTTTTTCAATAAACCTCGAGGACAATTCATTTCAGACCAGGTTGATTTCCCTCACGGATATTTACCAGAATCTCCGAAACATTCCATACATCTAGCAATTATGTAAAGAGTTATACAAGCAGACCACGTTGTAATTTTTGCCATGGGTTACAAGTCAGTGGAAACCTGCTTGTATGATGTTTGAATGGAATCAAGCAATATCATGGATCGATCTAATATTACTAAACGCTTCTCCGAAAATGGATTCAATAAAACCGGAGACACCGGAGACATTGCTGCAGGGCAAAAATTCAAGCCTAGCTATTTCCATAAATATCTTACCTGCTTGGCTTTGATGCTCCTGTTTTTCTCAGGATGTGCCAGTTCTCGATCTGGAAAAGTTTTTTCCCGGAATGACTCAATTCAGGATTCAAACCAGTTGCAAGCCGCCAGCAACGAACCGGACGAAGAAATTATTCAGCTAGACGAAGAAGTCATTCAGCTTACCAGCGCTGAAGAATTTGAATCTGGCACTGACGAAACCAACAGCCTTGCAATCAGGATTCCTGATTCTGGTAATGAGAATTCTCTTGATTATTATATCCAGATTGCGTTATCTACAAATCCTGAAATCCTCGCTGCACAACATCGACTCGCTGCTCAATCACAAGTTGTTCCTCAAGTGACTTCTCTTGATGACCCAACACTTGTTGATTCATTTCAGCCATTCCATAATAATTCGGTTCAGACAGCCGCCGGCCGAGGCCCCAATACACTCTCGCTCTCTCAGAAATTCCCGTGGTTTGGAAAACTGGATACACGTGGGAGAGTTGCCCAGGCAAACGTGCAAGTTGCGCACACTCAATTAACTCAGGCAAAGTTGAAAGTGATTGAGGATGTGAACCTGGCTTACTATGACGTTTATTACAACCAAAAAGCAATTCAAATTACGCTAGATGATTCAAAATTTCTGACTCAACTGATCCGGGCTGAGGATGCGAAGTTTCGGGTTGGTGGTAAACAGCAAAACCTCATACGTACTCAGGTTGAACTGGATAAACTGGACAATCGACTGATTCTCCTTAAAAGACAATTTCAACAGTCACAAGCTGACCTTGCGGAAGTAACGCAAACAAACCCCAATAGTAACCTGACAGCTTCCCGCTTTGATGTTCCATCAGCTCCTAAGCAAATTGAACAATTATATGAAGCTGCCATTTCATCCCGTCCGGAAATCCAGGAAAGACTACACACGATAATTCGAAATCAACATGAAGAAGAACTGGCTCACTTGGATTACAAACCTGATGTGACATTTGGATTAGGATGGCAAGCCATTACGAATGATAATGCGATTTCACCCGTCACAAACAGTAACGATAATGTTGCTTTTACCATAGGAATTAATCTGCCTATCTGGAGAGATAAATTACAGGCTGGCGTTAATGAAGCAGAACACCGCCGGGCAGAAAGCACACGGCGTTATGAAGCAGTACGAGATGACACCTTTCGAATGATCAGAAGGCTTTCCGTCCAGGCAAATTCTTTAGAAGAACAAATTGTTCTCTTCAGGGATAAAATTATTCCCCGTGAAGAAAAGATTTTGCGACTCTTCTTTAATAACTATCGAACCGGTAATGTCGATTTTCAGCAACTTCTTGATGATTGGAGTAACCTGCTTGCATTGCACATTCAACTTGTACGAATGGAAAGTGACCTTGGAAAAACGCTGGCATCCCTGGAACGAGTTGTTGGTCAGGAAATGATCACCTTTACTACTAATGTGCCTGCTACTGCTCAGGAACCTGCTCCTATGCCAGCACCTGCTACTGCACCAGAACTAAAAACGACACCAGAAAAACAACCTGCTCCAGTATTGCCAATCCCAGTTTTTGAAGAGTAATGAGCAAAACGAATTCCAATAACCACAATGGCTATCTATACATTTGAGCGTTTTGATAATCAACATATTTTCCGACAACATGTTTTTTCTGAATA
>JAJRVU010000055.1 GCA_024277145.1 Planctomycetota bacterium | reverse complement strand
TAACGAATGACCAATTAGCGAATCTGACCCGGAAACAGATTGTGCAGGGACATGATCTCCTTCAAAACCTTCTGCAGGAGTAATATCCATAGGAAGATCATCCACATCAAGTAATCCATCAGTATCAACTACAAACATATGTTCGACAACATTTTTCAGTTGTCTGATATTGCCGGGCCATTCGTATTTCATCAAGGATTGTCTGGCACCTCTTGAAAAACCTTCGACCTGTTTCCCCATCTGTTCCGAATTCATTTTGAGAAAATGATCCATTAATAGGGGAATATCACTTCTTCTTTCTCGAAGTGGTGGCAGAAGAATCCGAATGACACCTAGTCGATAGAAAAGATCATCACGGAATTTTTTTTCCTCAACAAGTGTTTTGAGATTTGCATTTGTTGCTGCAATTAATCGAACATTGATATCAATTTCATCATTGGCACCCAGACGAGTAATTTTTCGATCTTCCAGAACCCGTAACAGTTTCACCTGTGTGTCGTTGGGCATTTCTCCTACTTCATCAAGAAAGAGTGATCCACCATTTGCATATTCAAACTTCCCGATTCGTTTCGAGTTAGCACCAGTGAATGCACCTTCGACGTGGCCAAAAAGTTCACTTTCGAGAATACTGTCTGGAAGGGCGGAAATATTTAAGGGAACAAATGGTTTTGATTTTCTCAGGCTATTCTGGTGCAATGCTCGTGCGACAAGCTCTTTTCCCGTTCCACTTTCCCCTTCAATTAATACGGTGCTGTCCGTTGGAGCGACACTTTTAATCATGTCGATCACTCTTTTCATTTCCGGGCTGCTTCCGATGACTCCTTCAAATCCAAACTTTTCGTCCAGGTTCCGACGAAGCTCCGCATTTTTTCGGATTAGCCGGACACGAGTTGATGCTTTCTGAACTGCTGCCCGCAATTCGCTGATATCCAATGGCTTCGGAAGGTATGTGTAAGCACCGTTCTGCATGGCGGTGACGGCTGAATTAATTGAGCCATGTCCCGTTACAACAATCACTTCCGCTTCGGGAAGTTCTTCTTTTGCTTTTCCCAGGACACCAAGCCCATCAACGCCATCCATCATCATATCTGTAATGATGACGTCATAGTTTTCGCTTTCGATCAGAGAAACGCCTTTTTTTCCAGAGTTGGCAACGGTGGAATCACAACCAATCCGAACAAGGCTTTAAGAAACAGCCTGTGCATGAGCATCATCATCATCAACAATCAGCACCCTGATTGGAATGTTGGAGAGGTCTCCTGTATCAACAACTTTTGATTTAGCCATCTGATTTTCCTTTTGCATCTGCAGAATTCAAAGTGATGGTAAATCGGGTTCCCGATCCAGGAGCAGAATCACAGACAATTTTACCTTGATGAGATTCAATAATTTTTCTCACTGTCGGAAGGCCGAGCCCATTGCCACCTGCTTTTGTGGAATAGAAGGCTTCAAACATTTTCCCAACCGTAGCTTGATCCATCCCGGGACCATTGTCAATAATTTCCAGTTGAACAGAATCATTTAATGCAGTTGTCTGAATTTCCAGAAGTCCCCCATCCTGCATTGCCTGTTCTGCATTTAATGCAAGATTCATCAGCACCTGTCTTAATAACGATTTATCTGCATTCACCAAAGGTAAATCAGGAGAGAGATGAGGGCTGATTTCTATTCCTCTATCCTTCGCTTTTGGTTGATAAAACTGGATAAATTCAAGGACAACTTCATTAAGGTCAACCGGCGATGTAATTAATTCCCCTGCACGTGCAAATTGCATGAACGCATTGAGAATATCGTCCAGGTGTTCACATTCTTTACGAACAATATTAATTTTCTGGATCATTCGCCTGTCGCGGGGAGTCTCCCCTTCTTCTACATCTTCTGCAAGAAGCTCCAGGTTCATTCCGATTGTCGAAAGCGGGTTTTTGATTTCATGTGCAAGTCCACCAGCAAGCGAAGCAATTTCTGCATATTGGGAACGCAGTAAATCCTGTTCACTCGTTTGGGATTCTGAGTTATTTGCCATGAATCAATTACTTTTCAACGAATTCCTTTTATGAAGTCCTTATGCAGAAAGATCACCGAGGGTAGACAAGATGAATGCCCTCAGTGACTTTTTTCCTGACCATGAATTCGATTTTATTTATTCTTTACAAACAAAAAGATCAAATTCAATTCCGTTTTAAAGATGCTTCTTAAAGAAGATAGAGATTACTCATCACCATCATCAGTTTCAGTATCATCTTCATCCGTATCACCATTGGCTTTTGCATTTTCTTCCAAAACTGCTTTTCGCGAGAGTTTAATACGGTTCTGGTCATCAACAGCGATTACTTTCACTTCGATTTTATCGCCCTGTTTGCAGATATCAGAAACAGACTTAACAAAACCATCTGAAAGTTCACTAATGTGACAGAGGCCATCTTTTCCCGGAGCAATTTCGATGAATGCACCAAAGTCTTTAACTGAACTGACGGTTCCACTGTAAATCCGACCGACTTTAACGTCTTCTGTCAAAGCTTCAATCAAAGCCATTCCAGCATCAGTCTGGCTGGCATCAATGCCTGATACAGTAACAGTTCCATCATCCTGGATGTCAATCTGTGCTCCTGTTTCATCCTGGATAGAACGAATGGTTTTTCCACCCGGCCCAATCAACAAGCCAATTTTTTCAGGATCAATTTTAATATGAGAAAGTCGAGGAGCAAACTCAGACGTTTCTTTACGAGGACGAGGAATTGCTGAAAGCATATTTTTGAGCAATTCAATACGGGCTTTTCTTGCCTGCTGAAGAGTCTCTTTAATAATTCTTTCACTAATTCCGTCAATTTTCAAATCAAGTTGAATTCCGGTTACACCATGTTGAGTACCAGCAACTTTGAAATCCATGTCGCCGAAGTGATCTTCGTCACCCATGATGTCCGTCAACAAAGTGAATTTGTCGTCAGATTCTTTGACGATGCCGATGGAAATTCCAGCAACAGGTTGAGTGATTTTAACCCCTGCAGCCATCAGGCCAAGAGTTGCACTGCAGACACTTGCCATGGAACTACTTCCGTTAGATTCGGTGATATCAGAGATACATCGAATTGTGTAAGGAAATCTTTCTTCGGAAGGAATGACCGGTTCAACAGACCGTTGAGCTAAACAACCATGACCAATTTCCCGACGACCTGGTCCACGGATAGGACGAACTTCGCCAACAGAATAAGAAGGAAAATAGTAGTGAAGCATAAATCTTTCAGAAGATTCGCCAAACAATCCATCAGAACGCTGCTGATCTCTTGTTGTTCCCAATGTGATTGTTGCAATCGATTGAGTTTCTCCGCGAGTGAAAACAGCAGAACCATGAACGCGGGGGAGAACATCAACTTCACATTTCACACCCCGAAGATCTTCCGGTTTTCGGCCGTCAATTCTTCTTCCTTCAAGAATCAGGTCACGAACAACTTTTTTCTCAAGGCCGTAGAACGCTTCTTTAAGCTGGCCAACAGTTTGTCCCTGTTCATTTTCTTTTTCGTCACCGGGGAATAACTCTTCAACTAAAGCATCCCTGATAGAATCTGTTTTTTCATAGCGATCCAGTTTGCCAGCAATCTGTTTTGCATCACGTACTGCATCGTAGCATTTGTCGTTGACGACAGAATTAAATGGATTTTCTGCAGGTTCTTCGTAGACAAATTTTTCAACGCCAACCTTGCTGATGAATTCTTCCTGCAGTTCGCAAAGTTTTACGATTTGTGAATGAGCGAACATAATTGCTTCAGTCATTTGATCTTCTGGGTATTGTTCTGCAAACCCTTCAATCATCAGGACAGAATCTTTGCTTCCTGCAACAATCAGATCCAGGTCACTTTCAAGCAATTGTTGATGTGTTGGGAAGACAATGTATTCATCATCAACACGTGCAACACGAACACCACCGACTGGTCCGTTGAATGGAACAGGAGCAAGACTTAAAGCAGAACTGGCACCAACCATCATTAATGCGTCAGGAAGGTTTTCCCCATCGCAAGCCATCACATTTCCAAGAACCTGAACTTCGTCTTTAAAGCCTTTTGGGAATAACGGACGAAGAGGGCGGTCGGTCAGTCGGCAGGTTAAAATTTCTTTTGTAGTAGGGCGACCTTCTCTTTTCAGGAAGCCTCCAGCAAAACGACCTGCAGCTGCAAGACGTTCACGGTAATCTACTGTCAGAGGGAAAAAATCAATTCCCGGACGGCCAGGACCTGTTTGAGCAACGGTTAGAAGAACAGTTTCGCCATATTGAACCAAGACAGCTCCACTGGCTTGTTTAGCAATTTCACCTGTTGTAAGACTTAATTCACGACCACCTATTTCACACGATACGGATACTTTCACAATATTTTCCTTTTAATACCTGTCCAGATATTTTTGAGGCTCGGTGCATATGCCTGTTTTTTATATTTCTAATCTCAATAGCACATACCTTAAACCAATAAAAATTAACTAATTTAACAATACTACAATACTACAATACTTAAAAAAATAGCGGGAAGAAAAATCATTCGACAATTAAGAATTGACAAGTTTTGTGATACCAATATTTTCATTTCACAAATACGAAGAAAGAATTTGGCGCATGTCAAATGCCTTGAGTGTCACACTAGTAATGACTTGAGAACGATTTGTCTTTCCCTGATCAAACTGCAATTACTTACGAATGGAAAGCTTTTCGATAATTTCTTTGTATGCTGAACTCTGTGTCTGTTTCAGGTAATCCAGCAATCGACGACGTCTACTTACTAATCCAAGCAATCCTCTTCGACTGGCATGATCTTTTTTATGCGTTTTTAAATGCTCAGTCAGAGTCACAATTCGATGAGTTAAAACAGCGATTTGAACTTGTGGGGATCCAGTATCTGACTCACTCTGTTTGAATTCCTGGATCAGTTCTGTTTTACGTTCAGCAGTAATTGACATTTTATATAAACCTATTTCTTCAATTTGACCTAAAAATAAAAAACCTGACCAGATTTGCTCGAAGCATTCTTAAACCAGAAGGAATAATGCTAAAAAGCTCAGCCAGTCATGAAAATTAGAATTCCCACTTGAAGATACAGGAATTCTTATTCTCTTCTACAATCTTGTACAGGATGGATACTGTAACAATCATGTATAAATATTCAATGATAAACAGCCTGCTATTTCGGTATCTCCTGTGGATCCATACAGGTTTCACCCTTTAAATATCCTTGATGAGACTGGTAGTATGGATATTTCCGGCTAACAAGCTGGAAATATACAAACGTGCAGTCCGCTATAAGCGATATGGCTTCCATAAACTATTTACCCTGATGATTCAAAATTGAAAGTCTATTCATGAATTTCCTGTATCAACAACGGATGACAATCCTGAAATGGAAAATCTCTTCCCAGCTTCGCAATAGATCGTTTCACCTATTCGCATCAAGCATTGTATTAGTGGTTGGGTTGGTTGTTCCCGGAACCATTTTCGGACAAGTTCCTGCAGAAGAAACAGTCAAGCAATTCAAACATGCAGAGAATCTGGAAGTAACACTTTGGGCATCAGAGCCGATGTTGAGTAACCCGACGAACATGGATATTGACTCGCGCGGTCGAATCTGGGTGACCGAAGGTTTGAATTATCGCCTGTTTAATATCAAGAATTTCAAGCGAGTTCCTAAAGCGGATGCCATCAAGATTCTGGAAGATACAAATAAAGATGGCAAAGCAGATAAAGTAACTATTTTTGCGGAGAACCTCTTCCCTGTCCCAATGGGAATTGCCATTGAAGAAATTTATAACGAAAAAGGAGAGCAAACCGGAACTCGTGTTTATGTCGGAAACTCGCCTAATCTTCTTGTGCTGGAAGACACGGACGGAGATGACCGAGCTGATAAAAAGTACAATCTGCTTTCCGGTTTTGGGGCTGTCGACAGCGATCACGGCTTACATGGAATGTTTCTGGCGATGGATGGAAAACTTTATTTCACACATGGAGACGGAAAATATGGAGAGCCCAACCAGTACAAAAAGAAAAAAGACCTGTCACTTGTTTATGATATCACCGATCAATCCGGTCGACGAATCATTCATAAAGACCGTGGTTCCACTCTTCGGGTGAATCTTGATGGCAGTCACCTCGAAATCCTGGGAATTCGATTTCGAAATAATTATGAAGTCTGTGTCGATTCTTTCGGGCGTGTTTTTGTTTCAGACAACGATGACGATGGCAATCGGGGAAGCAGAATGGTCTGGGTGATGCGCGGTGGGAACTATGGATACCAGATTCCCGAGAGCAATCATCATTGGGCGGAAGATTTGCCGGGGTACGTTCCTAAAATTGCAGGGACGGGCAACGGCTCCCCTGCAGGAATCCTGATTTATGAAGGGGATCTCTTCGGGGAAGAAGTCAAAGGAGCAGTTCTTCAAGTTGATGCAAGAACCAGACAGATCAATCTGCATCCGATAACAAGAACAGGCGCAGGGGTGCGGACGGAATATAAAATCCTTCTGACAGGAGACGATAGTTGGTACCGCCCGATTGATGCTTCTGTCGGACCGGACGGAGCGATTTATATTATCGACTGGTATGATGCAGGTGTTGGCGGAAATCGATTTGCTGACCAAACGACAGGCAGAATATACAGATTTGCCCCCAAAGGAACTTCACCAAAATTTCAGCCTGCAGATTTTAAAAATGTTCATGGTTTGATTAAAGGAATTCAAAGCCCGGTTACAGCAACAAGGTTTACAGCTCGACAGGAACTTGTGAAGCGGCAACCTGAATCTTTTGAAGCAGTGAAGCAACTGTATTTAACGGGCAGCCCGCAATTAAAGGGACGTGCATTACAAATTCTTTATAGCATGGGGGAACAGGGAAAAAACGTGCTGAGACAAGCTCTCCAAAATCCTGATCCTTCACTTCGTGAATTAAGCCTTCAGTTGCTATCCCGAAATTTAATAACCAATCAGTTTTCCAGAAACAAAGAAACACCACAGATAAATCAATCGTTGCTCAAAGAACTTATCAAACTGAAAAATGATTCAGATGCAGGAGTCAGACGCGAACTTCTTCTAGCGTTACAGAATGTTCCCACATCATACATCAGAAGAGAATTGATTAACCTTGCTTTGGCATGGGATGGACAGGATCGTTATTACCTCGAAGCAATTCTTCTTGCAGTTAAAAAACGTAGCAATGGAATTAAGAAAGAAATTCTGGATCTTGCAACTGATCGTGCGTTGAAATATCCGGAACAACTCAACCGGGACTTGGCTTTACCTCCTTATTTTCCGACAGCAACTAATGACGGATTCCTTCGCCCGGATGATCAGCTTCCAACCGGAAATCCAGCCAGTCTTGTGATTGGTCTCGCCTGGGGGCTGGAATGGGAAGGATCAATTGATCATCTTGAACAGCTTTTGAATGCATCTGATTCACCTGCAATTTTAAAAGGGGTTGAGTTGGCAGCGTCCCGTCTTCCTGCTCAACAAGCGGGAATCTTTTTTGCGAAACAATTTATGAAAGAGAAAGAAGTCCTCCGGAAAAAAGAATTGCTTGGAATACTCGGATCGAAATTCAAAGATTCCAAAGAACAAGCTTTCGAGAACTCTTTGATTTCTCAAATCATTGAAAGCTCATTAAAAACGGATGAACTTCAAAGCACTGTAGTACGAGTGATCGGAAAAATCCGAACATCCCGATACACCAATCAGTTAATGGAATTTGTTTCTGATGAATCTGTTTCACCAGCCGTTCGCGCATCTGCAATTTATGCATTGGGAAGACTCAAATATCAACCACTTTCTGGTCCCGTGAAAAATATTATTGACCAAACACTGGAAACGAATCAGGTGACACCTTTGGTTAAAGCAGCGATACAAGCATATGCAAACCTGAATGCAGATAAATCGATCACATTGATGAAGTCAATTCTTGAAGACCCGGAACATGGATTAGCCATGAAGAGGGAAGCGTTACGTGTATTGGCTTCGAGCAAAAACGGTGGCCTGGAATTACTGAAAATGGCAAAAGGAGATCTGATTCCCAAACCGCTTTATGTTGAATTGGTTTCTTTAACACATAATCACCCTGATCAAAATATTCGGCGGGTCGCGCGTGAAGAAATTCCACTTCCGCCATCCGCAAATGGAAAGCCTCTCCCTCCCGTTGCAGAGCTTTTAAGCAGGACAGGAAATCCGAGACGAGGGGAAGAAATATTTTTTCGAGAAAATGTACAAGGCAAACAAGCACCTCAATGCAGTTTATGTCATCGCGTGCAAGGAAGAGGGAATTCGATTGGACCTGATTTATCGACCATAGGCGTGAAATTTGGGAAAGGGGAATTACTGGAATCGATCCTGAATCCAAGTGGAGCCATCTCTTATAATTTCCAGACGGAAATATTCCAGATGGAAGATGGTAGAACCTTTTATGGTCTTATTGCTTCTGAAACCACTAGTCAGGTCATCTTGAAAACAGCTCAAAAAGAACAACTTGTTCTTGAGAAATCTGAAATTGAAGAAAGACAACCGGGCAGTATTTCCATCATGCCTGAAGGGTTGGCTCAAACCACGACTGAGCAGGAATTGATTGATCTGCTTGCCTTCATGACAACTTTACGAAAACCAACAATTTCAATTTTAAATTATTCTTTGGCCAATCAAACAGAAAAGATTTCCAATGAAGATGAAATTATATCATCAGCTTTTTCAAAACATGCTCAAACATCGCCTGGTAAGAAAGCCCCGAAACTTTCCTGGCAAAACCTGATTGCAGACAAAGCAGGCAAACTTATTATTGAAAAGACAATTCATTCAAACAAACCTCAAGATTTGTTTGTGATGTTTACCGTTTCTTCATCCATTGAACAGCCTGCAAAAATCGTTTTTGAATCCGGAATGAAATTAAAAGTCTGGACCGGAAAAACAAATGGGATCCTTCCCACCAGAACTGCATCAAATAAAAGTTCTTACATTGAAGTTGATTTAAAGAAAGGGACAAATCAATTTTTAATCCGGCTGGGTCCAACATCACCGACAGACAGCCTTTCAACTTCGGTTGTTTCGGAAGTTGCAGTCCAGATTAAACAATGAATCTGCAATAATACAAAGACGCAGAGATCTTAATAATTCCAGCAAATCAGGCTGTTGCTGACAATGAATGCGAGAAGAGAATGAAGAAGTATTTAACACAAGCGGCTCGAAGTCACAAAGTTTATAATTTTTTCCCCTCTGGTATTTCTTCGTGTCTTCCTGTCTTAGTGTTAATAATATTTATTTCAATTGTTAAGACGGTGGCAATTATTGATCACACTCTCTACGTCTCTGCGATCTCTGCGTGATAATTTAAAAATTAATCAGACATGAAGAACATTTTTCAAAATCAGCAAAGAGGTTTCCGGTTCATGGGCTGGAGTTGAATTCATTTCGGGAAGATTATAAAAAGCGATTCCCATAATAAGATAAACAGCCAGCAGTAAAAGACCTTCCATCCAGTTAGATTCCCCATCAAATGCAACCATTCCGACAACCATTACTGATGCAACCACCGCAATCACTTCCAGCATGCTGAAGACTAAATCAAGACGTTGCGGGAAACCGGGAAGGTAACTGATAAATACGAGTAAAGGGGCAACAAATAACGCTATCTGCAAACCAGAGCCGACAGCAATCTGGAAGGCGAGTTCCATCCGGTTTTTATTGGCCATCAAAATAGCGGTCGAATGTTCTGCAGCATTTCCGATGATAGCAATTACAATGACCCCGACAAAAACCTCGGTCCAACCCATCTGCTCGCTGGTTTCTTCAATCACACCAACAAGCAGTTCACTGATAATAACCACGCCCATAGTGGCTGCAATAAGAACTTTAACTGCAGTTTTGATGGACCAGTCTTCTTTTTTTGTATGCTGAACTTCCTCAATCAATTCGTCGTTCAGGTCCTCTCCCTCTGCTTCCATTTCATAAAGATGTTTATGAGTTTTCAAACTGAATAAAAGCATCAGGATGTAGACGGTAAAAAGGACAATCGATATTTCCAGGCTGAGTTCTGATTCGTTTGCTGTCTGATGGAAAATTTCTAAATGAGCATGAAAGACCGCAGGAACAAGAAGACCAATTGCAGCTAGCGCAAGCAAGGTGGCAGACAATCCCGCAGCGGTTGAATTAAACTTCTGCCGGGAATATTTTAAACCACCAATGAAAAAGCTTGCACCAAGCACCAGAAGAATGTTTCCCAGAATACTTCCGGTAATGGATGCCTTGACGATTCCGATCATTCCCTTTTTTAATGCAAAAATTGCAATGATTAACTCAGCTGCATTTCCAAAGGAAGCATTAAGCAGCCCACCTAAACCGGGGCCGACCTGATGGGCAATCATTTCTGTGCTTTTTCCCATTAATCCTGCAAGGGGAATAATGGCAATGCAGGAAGTCAGGAAAACCCAAACCGCATTCACATGAGTCCAATGCAGGATATAAGCAATCGGCATGAAAACTAAAAGAAGGTTTAAAAAGCCAATTTTTTTAATGAAGTCCATCTCGAAGTCCGTACCTGCTCTATTATCAATAAGTTGTTAAACAATTATGACAGAATCAGAATCTGTTGGAATCGCGGCATCTATTTTTCAGAGATATCATAGCAAAGCAGTGATTGCTGATCCCTCAGGTATAATTTCCCGTTGGAAATAACCGGATGTGGCCAGCTTCTTCCATGATGTGTTGCCATCGAGAAATGACTTTTCAAATTATATTTTTCAGGGGTTGCTTCTATTAATGCAATCACCCCGTTTTCATATCGAAAATAAAGATGGCCATCTGCTGCAAGGATCGCTGCAGAACCTGTTCCGGGACCTCGTCCGCCTCTCCATGCAATTTTTCCCGTTGCCAATTCAACACAGATCGGGAATCCTTTATTATGGCCATGCCCGCAATAAATGTAGTCTCCAATCAGGACCATCCCGCCGTGATGATTTTGCAGGACTTTTGCTTCGAGAAAATAAACTTCTTCAGCGGTCTGCTTTCCTGAACCATCGGTATTAATTCTTAATAATGCAGCCCCTGTCCTGTATCCTGTTGAGCAGAAAACAAAATCACCTTTAATAATGGGGGTAGGAATGTTGGCAGTGTTATTGGCAATTTTATTGTACGTCCACAATGTCTGCCCATCTTTTGCAGAAACGGAAATGAGTCCTTTCCCTGTCAGTTGAATATATTGTTTGATTCCGCCTGCGTGACTGATCGCAATCGAAGAATAACCAGCCCCATTATTTCCATTTTAACCAATGTCTTCAGGCTGGGATGATTTCCAGACAACCTTTCCAGTGGTTTTATCGAGTGCAACAATGACTGCATCTTTTGCTCCGGGAGTGCAGATCAGATGATTTCCATCAATAATGGGTGACTCACTGTACCCCCAGCCGGACATCATTTTTCCGGCAAGTTCTTTTTTGTAATCAATATTCCAAATAAGACTTCCATCTTCCACATTCAAGCAGGTTAAAAGACCATAACGATCCAGACCGTAAACCCGATCGCCATCAACAGTAGGTGAACAGTTTGGTTTTCCTTTACCTGCGGGAACTGACCAGAGTCTCTTTCCATCTTTCAGGTTCAGGCAAATTAAATGTGTTTTTCCTTTTCTGAAACCCATTGTGAAAATTCGGTTTCCGGAAATGGTTATGCTGGAATAACCTTTGCCAATGTTATTGATTTGCCAAAGGAGTTCCGGTCCCTTTTCAGGCCATTTTTTCAACAGGCCAGTTTCACGAGAGATGCCATCTCCATGAGGACCGCGCCACCGTGGCCAATCGTATTCTTTTTGATCTGCAAAAGCAGAAATGGAAAATTGAGATAGGACCAAGGCAAGGAATACAATATTTTTAGTCATGCTGAGTATTTACTCCCAATGAGATATTGAAAAATGAATCTTGATAAACGACGAAACATTCATTTCTGTTTTTAATGAAACTGTTTCATCAATATAATCATATGGACTATAATTAAGCAATTGCAAACAATGAAAACAGACTCTGCAAGGGGCGAATATCCTGGGGCTGTTTTAAGGTTTTAAAGCAGATTCAATGCAATCATTGAGTTCTGAACAGGTTAAATTGGATATAAGAATCATTTTCTTTTGTGAAGTGCTTCCCGAAATAAGCGAGAATTGTGACTTTCTGATTCCGAGTTTTTTTGCGAGAAACTGAATCACTGATTTGTTGGCTTTCCCTTTTTCCGGTGCTTGTGTGACAGAGATTTTCAGTCGGCCCTGATGAATTCCCATGATGGAGTTGTTTTTTGCTTTGGGAGTCACTTGCAGAGGCAACATGACCCCTTCTTCGATTTCTTCCAGTTTCAATTTCATCGGCTTCGTTTCCGTATTTTATTTAAGTCCGGTGAATAGCTGGCTACCAATCCGAATCAAAGTTGCTCCTTCTTCTACTGCAACAGAATAGTCCCTGCTCATGCCCATTGATAACTCAGTCAATTGAATTTCTGAAGGGGATGAGTCCTGAAGTTGATCGCGAAATTCTCGCAGTTTACGAAAAAATGGTCGGGCATCTTCCGGATTGTCAGCAAGAGGAGCCATCGTCATCAAACCTTTGATATTTAGATTCGAACATTCGACAATTTCATTCCACTGACTTTTTAATTCATCCGGAAGCCAACCTTGTTTTGATTCTTCATTGGAAATATTGACCTGTAACAGAACAGAAGCAACAATCGATAGCTCTTCAGCAATCCGGTCAATGGCTTTGAGAAGTTTTAAGGAATTCACGGAATGAATGAGGTGAATATCAGGCAGGATTTTCCTGATTTTGTTTCGTTGTAACTGGCCAATCATATGCCAACGAATGGAATCAGGAAAATGTTTGATTCGATTTTCCAGTTGTTGAGGTCTGCTTTCCCCCAAATCGAACTGTCCTTCATCAATTAAAGATTGCGCCCAATCGATTTCTGCATACTTGGTCACCGTAACGAGACAAACGGAATCAGGACTGCGACCACTTTTCTCACATGCATCCTGAATAGTCTGTTCTATTTCTTTAAGATTGCTTAGAATTATTTTGTTCATGTCTAATACGTCATTCTGGCTGAGGATAGATGTATAATGAATTTGTAAGCAGCCAGTAAGCAAGAGGTTAATATATTGGAGTAAATTATATTTCTCAAAAATGGAGAAGCTAATCCCACTGGATTGGGTTAATGACACCTGTTGCAAGCAGGGTTCCAAAAAGAATCATAGCCAACATTAGGATGCGAAGAGTCAAAAAAGCTTTGTCTTCTCCCAAACGGGTTACAAGCTTCTTTCCTTTTGTACTGTGTGTCGTAATCCATTTTACTTTGAATAGTCCGAGGAGAGAAACAAGGGAGATCGCAACTCCCATCAGGATTTGATCATTTGGTGGCAATTTCGTGTTCCTGCTAGTTTTATTGTTTCGTGATAAATGAATTCTTTTGTGTTATTTTAGACGAAGTCAGTTTTTTATCACGGTCTCCGTGCCTCTGCGTGAGGCCCTTTTCTTTTAAGCCATCTCGAAAATAAATCCCGGATGTTATATTACCACGGATTGTAGTCGGTGCAAACCTGATCAAGCTTTCGCATCATCGCTTTCCACTGGAAAGGATATCGGGCAGCTTGAGTTAAAATGGATCGAGAATGTAATGCAGCCTCTGCGGGAACAGGATGAAGAGTTCGTCCGGTGGCCATTGCATCAAGATTAACTCTGCATGTTCGTTCCATGTCAATCATATCAATCAATGCCTGCTCAATCGTTGCTGCACAGGTTAACAATCCATGATTGGCCAGGATGAGAGCACGAGTCGATCCAAGTGCAGACACAATATCATTTGTTTGTTCCTGTTCAACAACAATGCCCGTGTATTCTTTATACAAACCATGATCTTCATAAAAAGAGCAACTTGTCTGGTCCAATGGTTCCATCAGGATTCCTAATGAACTGAAAGCAGAACCTGCAGGAGGATGAGTGTGAGCGATACAATGAACATCAGGTCGTGCTCGGTGAACTGCTGAATGAATACAGAAGCCGGCCAGGTTAATCATGTCACCGCCATCAACAATTTCTCCTCGACTATTAACCAGTACAAGATTGTCTGCACGAACTTCACTAAATAAAAAGCCGAATGGATTCACCCAGAAATATTCCGGTTCTCCCGGAACCCTCATACTGATATGCCCTGCAATTCCATCATCAAGATCCTGTAATGCAAGCATTCGATAAGCTGCAGCTAGTTTCACTTTCAATTCTCTGGATTCAGAATTGTCCGCAATTTTGATAATTCGCTGACGTTCTTCATTATCTTCAGCTTGTTTTTCGTGAAGAATTTTCCCCGGATTAGAAGTTTTCATAATGATGTCTTTATCAAAATTGGTAGTGCTCTTTCGAGCTTTAAATGTCCGGTGGCAATTTCCAGATGGCACGCTCGTTGGCGTGCAGATCAATATGAGCTAAGGGACATTTATCAGTAGTTGGACTAGTAGGGTCTGCTGTGCAGACCAATATTGGAAGATTATTCATGAATGACGGTTCGCAATTAGCGGACCATACAAGTTCTTTTTTTAATCAAAGTTGATTCTTATATTAAGGTTTTCTTTAATTTAAATTCGTGTTTATCTGAGTCCATCTGCGGTTCCTGACTCACCCATATTTATCGTGGAGTAAAGTCACTATCATTTTTAACACTCAGGCAGAATTGTGCAATCAGATTTGCCGCATTTTCCAGATCATCCAAAGAAATTACTTCCACCGGACTGTGCATATACCTGTTGGGAAGGGCCACAATTCCTGTCGCTAACCCGCCACGAGTCACCTGCATGACATTGGTATCGTTACCGGCTGCTTTGGATAATGCGTTGATTTGATACGGGATATTATTTTCATCAGCCAGGCTGGTCAGGTTTTCGAAGACCACAGGGTTAATGTTAGGTCCCCTTTGTAAAACAGGGCCTCCACCGATTTTAACTCGTCCATGTTCGTTTTCCGAAATGCCCGGACAGTCCGTTGCATGGGTTACATCGACACCAATTCCAATTTGGGGATCAATCGAAAACGCACTTGTCTTGGCTCCTCTTAATCCAATTTCTTCCTGCACGGTGGAAACAGAATAAATGGCAGCCTCCGGATTCGCTTCCGCAACCTGCTTCAGCGCATTCATCACAACCCAGACACCCACCTTGTTGTCCATGCCAGCAGCAGAAGCCAGATTATTCTGTAAAGGATTCAAACCTAATTGCAACGTGACCGGATCTCCAATCGCTACCAACTCACGAGTTTCATTTTCATCTTTTGCTCCAATATCAATCCAGAGATCTTTTATTTCAGGAACGGATTTTCTTTCTTCAGGAGTCAACAAGTGAATTGCTTTGCGGGCAATGACGCCATAAACCGGGCCATTTTTTGTCCAGATTTGTAAACGCTGACCAATCAGCATTTGGACATCCCACCCTCCAACGGGGCTAACTCGCAAATAACCTTTATCATCAATATGTTTGATAATCAGGCCAATTTGATCTGCGTGTCCTGCCAGCATTATTCGGGGAGTCCCTTTGGGATTCACAACTGCAGTCACATTTCCATGCCAATCGGTGGTTACTTCATCTGCAAACCCTTTTACAAATTCTCGAACAATTTTCTGAACAGGCTGCTCATATCCCGAAGGGCTAGGCGTTTCCAAAAGCGTTTCTAAAAACGCAAGAGATTTTTTATCCATTGTTGGTTATCTTTCTTTTGATATTAAAAAGCCGTTCAGAAAACAGCGAATGACTCACTTTGAACTTATTGATTGAAATGATGACGTCTATTAACTTTTCAGTTTTAAATCTAAATGCAGAAGCTGATTATTTAAGGGATATGCCCCTAATTCAATAGAATGGATAAACTTATATAACGCATTAAAATGTTTAATCACAGGGGCTTAAACAAATTGATCTATGTAAGCATGAACTGGGCTGATTTAGCACATTCCTTCGTTCAGTACAATTAGGAATTCAGGTTAATAAATGAAAATTCTTCTTTCAGTTTACCCAAACTATCATGATGACAGAAGCACAGTAGTTGAATTAATAATTTCATGAAAGTCAGCCAGTATTGTAAGATTCCAATTGACGACCATATGGTCGGTTATTATAGTTCAGGTAGAGTCGACGGAGTATCGCAACAGAATTGTTTTCATTTGCTTTATTATCTTATTTTTTTCATTCTGTTAAAAGATATTCAAACCCGTTTTGCTTTTTCAAGGTAAAACAAATTGAACTCAATGGATTGTTCAACAATCGACTCAAAATTGTGACCGTGCAATCTTTTTATTTGACAACGCTATTTTTCATACATTATTTTATGAAACAGTTTTAACGGTCAGATATTTTAATCTGTTGACAGGTTTTGATATCTCCTTCCTCAACAGCATCTGAATTCGGATGTTGTTGGAAGGGCATTTTTCTCTTTCTTAACTTATTTTAAACATGGATGTCTTGCTTTCGTTGACTGCTCCTTATTTCGATCAGAATATTTCAATATTCTTTAGAATATGTGGTTCAGGGACAATTCCATGATTAGGGCGAGTATCAGCGGGTTAGAGTCTTGACTAAAGCCTCTATGTTATCCCTATGGTGATGTGAAACCTTTAATTATGGATCAGCATAGATTTTAAACTCGACAAGGAGGACTATTATGAAACTGGAAACAGCAAACGATTCTACTCAGGATCTTACAACTTGTGTTGAGCGTGTTATTCAGTCAAGGACATCAGGGGCAATCAGGGACTTGCAGGTTTCTCTGACCAATGAAGGCCAGGTCGTTCTTTCTGGAAGAACAACAACCTATTATGCCAAGCAGCTTGCAAGCCACGCAGCGATGAATGCTGCAAAAGATATTGCTATTTCAAACGAAATTGAAGTTTATTAATCCTTGAATTTTGGATTAGAAATAGACGAATCTTCCGTAGAAGACCTGCATGCAAACTTCAATTAAGTCCAAATGACTGTTTCTGCAGGTAAATTGCTCCGTTCTTGCTATTCTTCTTGACGATTATCCTCTCTTTTCCTATTTTCTGATCTGGGTCTCTTCCAGCAGTGAATCATCTTTCATTAGAATAAGCAAAGAGGATTTGAGCGACTTTGAACAATGTCGTCAAACGTACACCGAATATCGTGTGGTCGTCAATTATTGTCCCTGCCCAGTTGCTATGATTTTCTGTGCAGGTTCTTAAAAAACTGAGAAGTCAGGTGTTTTAAGACTGTCTGCTTCATCTGGTATTCAGGAATGAGAATACTTTCATAGCAGATATATTCTACAAAATTGTTACAAGATTAAGAGTCAAGTTAATAATAAAAAGTCGTCTCAATAGAATGATTTAGCCTGAAAAAAAGATTCGATCGTATTCAGGAATAAAATCAAAAAATTAGAGACAGTTTATCATTTAAAGTTTAAGAAAGAATTGAGAATTAAAAATGGCTGATTTGATTACACCTCATGGTGGTCTATCTGAACCGGTATGTCTTACAGTACCAGAAAATGAAGTTGAAAGTTTTAAAGCAGAAGCTGCAGATTTAACCAAAGTACCAGTCTCCGCTGCAGACCTCTCTACCGTTTATCGTTTAGCTGATGGAACGCTGAGTCCCTTGACTGGCCCCATGACAAGCAAAGTTTACAACCGGGTTCTGGATGAATCAGTGATTGAAAATGATGGCAAGCTTTATGCCTGGACTATTCCATTGGCATTACCTGTCACTTCTGAACTGGCTTCTTCACTTTCCGCAGGACAAAAAGTTGCATTAACCTGTCCTGAAGGAAATGTTGTTGCGATCCTGGATATCGAAGATGTTTACGAATGGGATAAACAGAAATACCTTTCCAGTGTTTACCAGACAGACCGAACAGACCATCCCGGTGCGGACATGGTTTTAAAGAACGATGAAGGAAACACTCATTTAATCGGCGGGCAATTAAAAGCATTGGCTCAACCAAAAAATGCCAGCTTTGGAAAATACGTACTGACTCCGCGAGAAGTTCGAGCAAAACTTGCTGAAAAAGGGTGGGATGCCTCTGTTGCATTTCAAACAAGAAACCCTCTTCACCGTGCACATGAATATGCCCTTGTATACGGTTTGGAAACTCTTCTTCGTGAAGGTAAAAATGCTGGTGCTGTCCTGAATCCTCTTATCGGAGAAACAAAAGGGGATGACGTCTCTGCAGAAATTCGAATGCAGACATACGAAAAACTGATTGATAGCCGACAGATGGGCGACGGAGACAGCGACCCTGAACTGTGGAGTTCTCGTGGTGAATCTGTTCCTGATCGTGTCCTTCTTCTTGGCCTCGATATCAAAATGTTCTATGGCGGACCGAAAGAAGCAGTCATGCATGGAATTTATCGTCAGAATATGGGCTACACTCATATTGTGATCGGGCGTAAACATGCAGATGCTCCTTTCCATGATGGTGATGCAATCTGGGGCGATTTCGATGCTCAGGAAATCTTCAATAATCTGAATGGCGACTTGCAAATTTCACCTGTGAATGTCGGATTCGCTGCTTTTTATGAATCTCTTGGAAGAGTTGATTTAATGGCGAACCATGATGAAGAAAAACCTGTCTTCATTTCAGGAAAACAGGTTCGTGCAACACTTCAGGCAGGAGAAATGGTTGATCCTCGGATCATGCGGGAAAGTACTTCTGAAATCCTTTCTGCAGCCATGAAACAAGGCTAAAATGTAGTTCGAATAACCAATAATTGGCAGGGTTCCTGTTGGGGCCCTGCTTTTTTTGTGAATCAAGCTAATTCAGGCAGTTGTAGAACAGGGGGAAATGGCGGAATTCCGTCATGGAACTTTGATATATGTACAGTAATTTTGGTCTTCAATAATTGTGACGAATAGTTGAATCAGTTAAATCTTAACGATTATGGAGATAACTTTGAGAACCTTGATAAACGATGGATTCTCAATGCTTGCAAGAGATTAGGGAATCCTTTATATTGCTTCACTGGGTTAGTCAATCGGCGCAGATTGTCTAACAATGTATATGACACAGCTGCCATCAGGAAATTTTGTTTTCTGATGGTTGCGGGCAGATAGC
>JAJRVU010000004.1 GCA_024277145.1 Planctomycetota bacterium | reverse complement strand
CATCATGAACTACTACATTTTTCCCCTTTTGATGGTGCAGTTGGAAAGAAAATCAATTTTCATTTTCTGGTGAATGACATATTGATGGCTCTGTTTTTCGCGATTGCAGCGAAAGAAGTCTGGGAATCACTTTTACCGGGTGGAGCTTTATCCAATTTCAAAAAGGCAGCAACGCCCTTGATGGCAACAGTAGGCGGGGTTGCAGCGCCTGCTTTGATTTATTTAGCGGGTGCTTATTTTACCGGAACGATGCCAGAGTATGGTCGAGGATGGGCTGTTCCGTGTGCGACTGATATTGCGTTTAGTTATCTGGTCGCTCGGATTATTTTTGGAGTGGGACATCCTGCAATATCATTTTTGCTACTCCTTGCGATTGCAGATGATGCGATCGGTTTACTTATTCTTGCAATTGCCTATCCTCAGCAGCCATTAGCGCCGGAATGGCTACTTTTGACCGTTGCTGCGATGGTGATTGCAAAAGTATTATATCGGATGAAAGTCCAGACATTCTGGGCGTATCTATTAATACCGGGAGTATTAAGCTGGCTCTCATTTTATTTTGCAGGAATCCATCCAGCTTTGGGATTGGTTCCCATCATTCCGATGATGCCCCATGCCCATACTGACCTTGGATTGTTTGCGCGAAAAGAACTTGGTCGGAATGATACGTTGAATGAGTTTGAACATTGGTGGAAGAATCCGGTTGAAATTATTCTCGGCTTATTTGGATTTGTTAATGCAGCTGTACCTTTTTCCAGTCTGGGAACTGGAACGTGGCTTGTCCTTGCCGGGTTGTTGATTGGTAAGCCGGTTGGGATTGTTTTGTTCACCTGGCTTGGTGAAAAATTATTTAAACTGGAAATTCCTTCGGGGATGGATTACCGGCACATCACCACAATTGGAATGATTGCAGCTTTAGGATTTACCGTAGCATTATTTGTTACGACAGCAGCTTTTCCAGAACAGGGACCTATTCAGGATTCCATCAAAATGGGTGCGCTAGGAAGTTTTGGAGCAGCGATCCTTTCGATTATTGTTGCAAAAGTGCTGAAGATAAAGCCATTCAAAGCAGAATAATTATTATAATCACCAAATTTATATTCTCCTAAGCTGTTTAATAGCAAAGAGTTTCATTGACATCATGATCCTGATGTTTATGATAGTTGCCGACGCTCATCTATTGAATTCACATTTATACAAATCCTTTCCCTGAGCAGCGGTCGGAGTGATTCATGTCAGCAGAAGATGTCCATGCACAATTGCAGGCAGCGCAAAAAGAAATTGCAGAGCTTAACCAAAAGTTGGAAGAAGCTCGCCAATTCATTCAGGCAAATCAAAGTCAGCAAAATTATTTAGATTCTGGATTAATCAGTTCTGAATCTGTTATTAAAAATCCTGCTGTGATGTTTGAAATTCTTGTTGAGAATTCACCTGATACCGTGATGATAATCAATCAGGATGGGAAGATATTATTTTGTAATCATTCCCTTGAAGAGAATAAAGTCGAAGATATCCTGGGCCAGTTTGCATGTGATTATTTTCCAGAGCCGACTCAAGTTCGATTTCGTCGTGCTTTAACAAATGTGATTGAGAAAGGAGAACATGACATTTTTGAACACCAGCTTTCCCAGGGGAATTGGTGGTTGACTCGAGTGATCCCCGTTGAAAAGTCAGAAGCCCGAGAGGGATCAACTGCGGCTGCGATTCTTGTTTCAACGGACATTACAGATCATAAACGAAGTGAATTGGAACGAAGACAATTCCGTGAAAAAATGCAGCAGACTCAAAAACTGGAAAGTCTTGGAGTTCTTGCAGGAGGGATTGCTCATGACTTTAATAATCTTCTCGTTGGAGTGTTGGGTCATGCAGAGTTAGCTTTGGATGCATTGCCTTCAACGGATCCTGCGCGAATTGAAATTGATCAGATCCAGGCAGCCTCAATGCGGGCAGCAGATTTATGCAAACAATTGCTAGCCTATTCGGGTAAAGGTCGATTTATTGTGAAATCAATTGATCTGGGTGAGCTTGTTGAGGATATGGTTCATCTACTCGAAGTGTCTGTTTCTAAAAAAGTGGTTCTGACCTGCCATTTTGAAGAAAATCTTCCCCCCGTTGAAGTGGATATTAATCAACTTCGTCAAGTGGTGATGAATCTTGTGACCAATGCCTCTGAAGCTATTGGAGACCGAAGTGGAGTGATAGCTGTTCGTACTGGAATGATGGAGGCCTCTCATGAATATTTATCGGAAATTTATCTGGATGATAATTTACCGGAGGGTTTTTATGTTTTTCTGGAAGTGTCCGATACCGGTTGCGGTATGGATACAGAGACACAATCAAAAATATTCGATCCGTTTTTCACGACAAAATTTACCGGGAGAGGATTAGGACTGGCTGCTGTGCTTGGAATTATGCGTGGCCATAAAGGGGTTTTCAAAGTTTATTCTGAAATTGAAAAAGGAACGACGGTTAAAATTCTGTTGCCTTTCAGTTCTAATCCTGCAGAGATTTTAGATTCCCCTAAAAATGAAACACGAGGCCATTGGCAAGGAAAAGGAACCATTTTAGTTGTTGATGATGAAGAAACGGTTCGCAGTGTGTTCAAACATCATTTGAGCTATCATGGATTTCATGTTTTTACTGCGAACGACGGCCGAGAAGCTCTAGAGATATTCAAAGAGAATCAAGACCTTATTGATGTCATTATTCTTGATCTGACGATGCCCCATATGGGAGGCGAAGATGCTTTTCGACAGCTTCGCATGATTGACCCTGATGTCAAAGTTCTTTTAACCAGTGGGTATAATGAGCAGGAGATTACTGGTCGTTTTTCAGGAAAAGGATTGGCTGGTTTTGTCCAAAAACCCTATAAAAAAGCAGATTTGATGGATTTGCTGCGAGAAGTGCTTGGCTTGGAATAAATTGCCCTGAACATTGTTATTGACAAAAAACTCAATATGTAATAACTAATGCTAATTCATATCCCTTCCCCTACCCCCATTTCATCAAGTACACAATTTCTCGTGTTTCTGGTGTGCCTCACATTTCAATAATACACAATTCCATTAATCCCCCCCAATTCAAAGAGTCAGTTATCATGTTCCAAAATCATTTATCTGTATGCGCGATCAAGCATTTTAGTCTTCGATTTAAACCGCTTTCGGTCGCACTGATTTTATTTTTAATGAGTTCCGGGTGTTCTTCGACAAGTTCATCCAACACTGCAAGAACCGGGACAGAACAGTTATTAATTTCGACTGCTATTGATGAAGCACTCAATAAAATTGAGTTCGATTCTTTTGAAGGTCAGAAGGTACATGTAAAACATGATTTTCTGGAATGTGTTGATAAGAATTATGTAGTCAGTTCCGTTCGTCATCATGTATTTCGAGTTGGGGCTCAAATTGTAGAGAAACCTGAAGAT
>JAJRVU010000054.1 GCA_024277145.1 Planctomycetota bacterium | reverse complement strand
GATTCCAGTATCAATGCCATTTCCACCGTCGGTGTTGTTGATATTTATCGCCGTCATCTGGTCAAAGGAAAAGGAGACAGGCATTATTTACTCGTCGCTCGCCTGATTGCCATCGTGACAGGAATTGTAATGGTGCTCGGGGCAATCTGGTTTTCAATGGCGGATCAAAAAACATTACAGGATACAACAACAGCACTCACATCAATTCTCTCCGGAGGATTGTTAGGGCTGTTTTTATTAGGCATGTTGACAACAAGGGGAGATGGTCGAGCTGCTGCTTGTGGAATTTTCTTTACCTTGATGTTTACTGGCTGGCTGATTGCCACGAAAAAAGCGTTTATCATTGGATTCTTAAGTGAATCGTACGCAGAAAAATACAGTAACTTCCTGGGGGATCTTCCTGAATGGCTAAATAAACCGTTTGAAGCTTATTACGCAGGGATCATCGGCAATCTGGTCATGTTTGTCGTTGGCTATATTATAGGTTTGTTTTTGTTTAGTTCGAAAAAAGATCTGACCAACCTGACAATCTGGACTCACGTAGATACGCCTGAAGATATCAACAACTAGACAATGTCCAGGAATGATGTAGAACGTGGCGCATTGTAAATACAGCCGGGATATCATTTAAACCATTTATATCATTTATCAAAACGCACTAAGGACCCAACCCAACATGAACTCTTCTGCTGATAATTCAAAACATCAATTTCCGAATGGCGTTTACCCAGCCATGATTACTCCTTTTCATGAAGATCAATCAATTGATTTTGAAAAGGTGGATCAACTGACCGACTTTTATATTGAATCAGGTGTTGCAGGAATCTTTGCAGCTGGCTTGTCTGCTGAAATCATGTGGATGAGCAATGAAGAAAAAATCCAACTGGTTGAACGAATCGTCAAAAAAGCAGCCGGTCGTGTTCCCATTATTGGAACAGGGATTACTGCTGGAACTCTTGAAGAACAAGCAGAGTTGATCAAGCAGATTCATGCAACAGGGGCAAACTCTGTTGCTTTCTCTGTCTGTCAACTGACTGAAGAAAGTGATGACGACGATGTTTGGATTCAGCAGGCAGAATCACTTTTAAAACTGATTCCGGAAGACATTTCGCTGGCATTTTATGAATGCCCTATGCCTTATTGGAGACTTCTTACAGACAAAGGCATTGAATGGGCAGCTCAAACAGGGCGATTCCATTTCATGAAAGATACCTGCTGCAATATTGAAGTCATTCGCAAGCGATTGGACATTATCAAAGGTTCTCCTTTACAGTTATTTAATGCCAATACAGAGACTTTGCTTGATTCTCTCAATTCGGGAGCGAATGGATTTTGTGGAATCGGTGCCAACTATCAACCCGAATTATTTGTCTGGCTATGTGAACAGTTTAGAAATCAACCGGAACTGGCTTCTGAGCTCCATCAATTTCTCGATGAAACGCTTGATTTGACGGAAGGGAAATTTTATCCGGTATCAGCAAAGGAATACTTGCATCAACGAGGATTGGATGTCAGTCTGTTTGGACGCAAACTCCCACCGAATATTCCCGAAGAATTCAAAACCCAACTCGCTGGCATGTTGACTGAAGAAAATAACTGGAAACAAAAAATCTCTGGATAAGGGAATCCTGATTTTAATCAAGCAAATCACTTCACAATTCAAGCAGAAGCCACAATGTGACCTCTGCTTGAATTGCATCTTGGTTAAAGTATTAAAGCTATTCAGAATCTTTCAGTACGATTTCAACCGTCACAATTTTCTTATGTCCGAATGAAATCTCCACAGAATCATTATTAACCGTTAATTGATCCCGTCGTTCTTCATTCATGTTCGTCAGCCAGGCTTCTTTAACGGGTAAACCGCATTTCACCAGCCCGGTAATCTCTTCTGAAGTCGGATTGTACAACCTTAACACAAGAGACTCACGTTTTTCACATCGTTTCAATGCACTTAAAACAATTTCTGTCGGGTTAACTTCAACGAAGCTGAATTCCTTAGGCATCTCGCCACCACCTTTGCCCGCCTGTGCGGTTTCCAGCGGAAGGCTGAAGATGTCTGCCTCTTCATAAAGGTTTCCTTCCTGCCAATCGCCAGCGTGGGGCATGATTGCATAATGGCATTCATTCACGCCCAACGACTGAGCCAGTTTCATCCAGGGATAAACATCCCATTGGTCAATCACAGGTGACTGCATTGCGGTGAAGCCACGAGCTAATGTCATACACAATGTTCGCTCTTCATCATCAATTGCTTCGTATTCCCTGATTCCTTCATTCAGAAGAGACAGGCCAACTTTTCCGTCACTTAAATCAACAAATCGATGCATCGGATATTGAGGATTAGGACCGCCGTAATAAGTTGATTCAGGGGGAATTATAATCGAACGGTCAATCACATCAAATGCAGCTTCTGAAGAAGAGACTTCTGCTTTTAACCTTGTCGGGAAGCAAGCACGGACTCGATGTTGTTCTGCCTGATTGTCAATTGTTGTGAAGACTTCAAGCCATTTTTGCCCGGTTCGCAATGTTAAAACCGTTTCAATAGGCAGGGGAACCGTTGCATCTGTTCGCCTGTAAGATCCTTCTTCTCCTTCAAGACCTGCAGGAATTTCCAGCAGATGCCTGATTCGATATCGAGTCAGGAAGTCACTTGATTCAAGCAATTCGATTTCTGCAGGTTGATCAAATGAAGAAATAACCGGGTTTTCTTCAGGTGTCTGATGAATCCAGGCGTGACCACTTTCACCGTCATCTTCAAAGTAATGTTGACGTTCAAACGTATGATTCGTTTTCTTGTCTGTGATATCCAGACTTCCATCTTTATGGATGGAGATTTTCAGGAACTCATTTTCCAGAACAGGGTTATCGTTAGAGCCTTCCTGTTGAACTGGAAGTTTTCCAAGATCAGAACTTTCTCGTTTGACAAGATAAGTTTTGTATCCGTAGGGAGGAATATCATCCGCTTTCAAGTGGCCTGTAATTCGGATGGATCGAAGTTGAAGTGAAATATCCTGTAGATTTCTGACGAGTGTTCCATACGGTTCCCGGCCAGTTTCCACAAATGGGATAATCTGGTCATCGGTATCACGGATGGAAAACCCTTCATAATTCGATTTTTCAGGAAGATCAATCGAAAGGCTGACGATATCGCTACGTGTGCGAGGGGTCGGATTGAAAACTGTGATGACCGATTCATCAATGTGAATGTCGTTATTATTAATTTGTTTCTGGACAGCAGACAGGCCACGTCTCATTACTCCCTGAGAAATGATTTCACACTGATCAAAGCGGTAGTGCATGTCTTTTTCCATTTGATCCACGCCCGCACCACAGATATTATCATGCGGATGATTCTGGATCAGGTAACGCCAGGCGCGATCAATTGCGGACTTCATGTATTCGCCACCAACCATCCATCCCAAAGCAGAGAACGGTTCTGCTCCACGTTGTAAAGCGGTTTCGCATTGTGAATTTCTACGTTTGATTTTATTTCGGCTTGAAATAATGTCCCCCATCAGGGCGGTCCATTTGCCAGTGGAACCGTGATCGCGACTTTCGCCGGTCAGGACTTCAACATCCATGTCCTTGATTTCTTCTTTCATCAAGTTCATGTAATTTTCAAGCGAATCCTGAACAATTTCATGCCCAAGTTTTTCCACAATCGGCTTACTTAATTCAATCAGTTCCCGTTCGTTGGGGTCTGGGGAAGAACAATCAAACCCTTGCATACAAGCGATATGGCGAGTACTGAAGTGCTCACTTTCATCCTTGATCAGCTTTTCCAGTTGTTCAGGCAAAACATCTTCATTGAACTGCTGCTGGGCGATATCCAGAGGATAATAATGATCATGCGGGTGATGTTCATTGTTGAGACGAAATGGAAGTGTTCCCCGATCCCAGTCATACCACCATTCATCCCGGGACATTTTAAATCGAGCCATCCGGTAAATGTAGAAGTAATAACTGAACCGTGAAAGCGCTCCAAATCTGCAACCGACAACGCGGGAACCGTCCGGACCTTCCAGAATGAATTCTGATTTTTTTGTATTGATCCCTCGATAAAAGATAATCGTATCAATATCAAACCCGTGATAAATCTGGGGCATTTGTGATGTCTGCCCGTAAGAGAAGGGCGTGTAACCAATTTTACTGACCTTCCCCCATTTTTCTGCAAGGCGATGACCAATCACCAGATTGCGGACAAGCGATTCACCATTAACAATATATTCTTCCGGCAGTGTATACCAGGGACCAATAATCAATCGTCCTTCTGTAACGAACTTGATAATCTGCTCTTCTTTTTCCGGGCGAAGTTCCAGGTAGTCTTCAACAGCAATTGTTTGAGAATCCAGCAAAAAGGAATGAAACTCTGGATCCGTTTCAAGCAGGTTCAGTAAATCATCCATGAATTCCAGAAGTAATAATCGAGTTTCCTGAAAAGGGTAAACCCAGGCCCGGTCCCAATGCGTATTGCAAATAACGTGGACTGTCTTTCGTTCACCATTACTCTGGTTGGTCTGGTCGCTCATCTTGTTCTTTCTCTGGGTAATCATCGCGATTCTGCGATTTCTGAATTATATAATCCTTACTTGAAATCCTGTAGGACAAAAGGGGCTTCCAAGCGGGAGCGTTCACTCTATTGTCGGAAAAGGAATGCTCAGACTTCAAGGTTTAAAGCAATTTTTGAGTGCTGTAGAATAATGCTTTCAACAGCCTGTGACAATAGTCTCAACAGTTGTTTTTACTCTACAATTACTCCGTCTATGTATAAATGTCACGTAGCTTAGAGTGAATAGCACGCCAACGAGCGTGCCATTTGCAAATTGATGCATGATATTTAAAGCTCTACAGAGCACTATTTCCAATTTCTCCCGCTTTTCCTTATAGATATTTACGCCCCTATAGATGGTTTGGCGAATTCCTTCCCAGTGAGATTTTTTCATTAAACCTAAATAATTAGTTATACTTCTTGACAATATAACTGCAGTTGAATATAACTAATATGTTAGGTGAAAGACTGCCGGGTTGGTTCATACCGCTTCAGCGTCATCAACTCTCCATATTTATGGATTAAATAACCAATATTCTTGCTTGAAAGTTTGTTTATGAAAACCGCACCTACGGAACGTGAAATGGAAATTCTGAAAGTGCTTTGGGATATTGAAGAAGGCTCAGTTCGTGATGTTCATGAACGTCTCAAGCCGGAATCCGG
>JAJRVU010000053.1 GCA_024277145.1 Planctomycetota bacterium | reverse complement strand
CTCATTCGCAGCAACCGTTGTCGAGCCAAACCATCTTTCGTCAATTCCACCGCGATCCATTCCCAATGCATAATAATCATCCGGATGAAGTTTTAGTCTTCGACCCGGTTGTAAAAAAGATCGTGGAACCCAGGTAGGAGAGAGGCGGAAAATTCCACCACCTTCAGATAAAGCAGAGATAGCCAATCGTGCGACGTTTGCCATTTTCAGAGAGCCTTCATTGTATGAGATTGAATTTATTTATTAAATATTCTTCGGACCATGTTTTTATAGGAATTATTCAGAACTGAATGGGGGCAGATTATCATTGAACCCGCATCCTTGACTCAAATTGATTTTGAGGAATGTATTTTGACCAATTTGATCCGATTTGAAAAGCTAGTGGGAGGGATTCAGGAAATTAATGCTAAATTCAGTGGGAACTTTCTGAGTTTTATGGTGTCATCTGCGATGAGGGAAATGGAGGAAAACCCTGATATTTTTGTCTTTGAAACATCTTAATCTTTATAAAAAACTGTTTTTGAACCACCAATTGAAGTTTGTCACTCCATTAATCTGTTGTTTCTCTTGTTGTCGATTCAAACAATCGTAAAATAGAGCGTTTTGGAGACGAATGTTCTTTTTTGTGGAAGATTTCATCTTCAAATCACTTTAATTGAACTCAAGTTTAATTTTGTCAAATTATATTGAATGAACTGACCATGCCCAAAAAGGTAAATGTTGCAATCCTCGGCTCAACAGGGTATTCCGCAGGAGAGTTGATTAAAATTTTATTGAGGCATCCCCACGCTCAATTGACTGCTTTAACAACTCGCCAGGATGGAAATCCTCCCGTTTCAAAAATTCATCCCTCTTTATATGGGCGTACAGATTTAAAATGTGAAAACTTGTCTACTCCAGAAATTATTAAAAGATCAGATCTCGTCTTTTGTGCACTTCCGCATGGTGCCAGCATGGCCGTGATTCCTGAATTACTTTCAGGCGGTTGCAAAGTGATTGATTTGAGTGCTGACTATCGATTGAATGGTCCCGGCGTTTATGAAACATGGTATGGACTGGTTCATACCGATCCGACCAGACTGGGAAATACGGTTTACGGATTGCCTGAACTTTTTTCAGAAGACATTAAAGGAAAAGATTTAATCGCGAATCCGGGTTGCTACACAAGCACATCCATTCTGGGACTGGCTCCTTTGCTTTGTGAAGGTTATATCGATTCGGAAGGAATTTGCATTGATGCAAAAAGTGGAGTTTCGGGAGCGGGAAGAAATCCCAAGCTCGGAACACTTTATTCCGAATGTAATGAAAGCATTAGTCCCTATTCTGTGGGAACACATCGACATACTCCCGAAATTGATGAGGTTCTCTCCCAAGTGAGTCAAAAAGAAGTGGAAGTTTTATTCACTCCCCATTTAACACCAATGGATCGAGGGATTTTGGCAAGTATTTATGCTCGTCCTTCCAAAAAGGCTTCTGAAGAAGAATTGTTAGAGGTGATTCGGAAATATTACGAAAATTGCCCCTTTATTCGAGTCGTAGAAGAGCTTCCTACGACAAAGCAGACGGTCGGTACAAATTATTGTGATATTACAGTTCGTGTTTCACGAGGGTTTGTGATCATTTTTTCCTGTTTGGATAACCTGATCAAAGGGGCTTCCGGGGTGGCTGTCCAGAATTTTAATCTGCTTTATGATTACCCGGAAACAACTGCTTTAATTGTTTGATGAATTTCTGCCAGCTTTGGTTATTTGCATTTAATTGTTTGCATTTTTATTATTTGCAGAATTCAGCTTAGTAATTCATTCTTGAAAGTAAAAATGGATGACAGATAATTTTCTTTTACCTGCAGGTTTTCAATCAGCAGGAATTGCCTGCGGAATTAAGGATGATGGAATTACCCTTGATTTAGCGTTATTTTATTCTGAAGTTGATGCAGTCAGTGCAGGGGTCTTCACACAAAATCAGGTTTGTGGCGCTCCTGTTGTCCTTTCCCGAAAAAGAGTTCAAAGGTCTACGACTCGTGCAGTGGTTATTAATTCTGGAAATGCAAATGCCTGCACCGGCGAACGTGGATTAAAAGATGCAGAATGGATGACAGCCAACGTTGCCCAGAAATTGCATTGTCATTCTGATGATGTTCTGGTTTGTTCCACTGGTATTATCGGCCATTTTTTACCTCGTGAAGTTTTATCAAAAGGCGTTCCGGTGGTTTGTGATTCGCTTGGCGGTTCATCTGAATCTTTTAGTCAGGCTGCCAGAGCAATGATGACGACGGATAAGGTTCAAAAACAGTCCACCCGAACAATTCAAATAGCGGATAAGGAAATTCGGATCAGTGGTGCAGCTAAAGGGGCTGCCATGATTGCGCCGAATATGGCAACCATGCTTGCAGTCATCATGACCGATGCAAAGTTATCAGTTGAACAGACGGATCAACTTTTAAGGAATTCTGTGAACCAGAGTTTCAATTGCATTAGTGTCGATGGTCATACCAGTACCAGCGATACTGTTTTCCTGCTCGCCAATGGAGAAGCTGGTGCAGGAAAAATGAGCCCGGAAAATCTTGAGCAGTTTCAACATGCTTTGAATGAAGTGGCTGAAGAACTGGCTTGCTCCATTATCAGGGATGCAGAAGGGGCAGGGCATTTTGTCACAATTGACGTAACCGGCATGACAGATGATCAATCCGCTTTTACGATTGCCAAAAGCGTTGCAGAAGATGTTCTGGTCAAAACAGCCATTACCGGTGCTGACCCGAACTGGGGACGAATTATCTCCGCTTCAGGAAGAACAAATGTCAAAATTGAAGAAGAAAATCTATCCCTGAAAATCAACCAGACATCCCTTTATGAATCTGGGCATCCGGTTTCTTATGATGAGGAGCAAGTTTCAGCAGGAATGAAAAAGAATAAGGATGTTCACATTGAACTGATGGCCAATTTGGGGACCGGAAAGTGCCGATTCTGGACTTCTGACCTGACTCAGGAATATGTCCGGCTTAATTCTGAATATACTACTTAAAGTCCATCGACCAAGCCATTAAAAACGCTATGATAAGCTGAATTCAAAGTTCAGAAAAATAATAACCCGATTAACTGCACCGATCAGGTCTGATTTTACGGGAACAATATATCACACGATGCTAAAGCAAGGTGCACTTTTGCACTAGAGACGGGAAAAGAGTGGCAGGGAAAAGTAAAGCCAATATCAAAGCAGCCATTGAAAAAGAGACCAATGCTGTCGGGAAAATGATATGGGAGAACATGGAGAGAAGTTCCCCTTCCATTTTCGAGAAGCGGTGGTGGGATGACCGAATTCTTTCCTGGGCAATGGAAGATGAATCGGTCAAAGTACAGATGTTTCGATTTGTCGATGCATTGCCGATGCTTCGCACCCATGAATCTGTCTGCAGGCATCTTCAGGAATATTTTGATGATGTGAAAAAGCATCTTCCGTGGGCAGCACGATTAGGTCTCGAAATGAGCCAGCCTAATTCCATTCTTGGAAAAGCAATTGCCTACAATGCTCGCTCGAATGCACTCCGGATGGCAAACCGTTTCATTGCAGGTTCCACGGGAGAAGAAGTTCTTTCTTCTTTGATGAAATTAAAAAAACAGGGGTTTGCTTTTACTCTCGATTTGCTTGGAGAATCGGTTTTAAGTCAACCCGAAGAAAAAAAATATCAGGATTCCTATCTGGATCTGATTAAAGGTTTGTCTGATGATGTGAATTCCTGGCCGGAAAATTATCAATCGGATTGTGACCATGAAGGTCCCATTCCCCGGATGAATATTTCTCTCAAACTTTCTGCTTTATACAGCCAGTTTAATCCTGCTTCCCATGAAGAGACGATTGAAAAAGTATGCGAACGGTTAAGGCCAATCCTTCGAGCCGTCCGGGATAATTTCTGCTTCTTGAATATTGATATGGAGCACTATTCTTACAAGGATGTGACTTTTCAGATTTTCAAAACAATCCTGATGGAACCTGAATTTCGGGGTTTTTCTGATGTCGGAATTGTGATTCAGGCTTACCTGCTTGATTCGGAAACGGATCTCAAAGATTTACTGAAGTGGGTAAAAAAAAGAAAAACCCCTGTCTCGGTTCGCCTGGTGAAAGGTGCCTATTGGGATTACGAAACAATCGTAGCTGAATCCCGAGGCTGGCCGGTTCCTGTTTTTGAACAGAAATGGAAGACGGATGAGAATTTTGAGAATCTGACAGAATTTCTGATGGCCAATTATCAATGGTTGAAGCCCGCGATTGCCAGCCACAATATACGTAGCCTGTCTCATGGAATAGCAAGTGCCAAAGAACATCAGGTTCCTGAAGGGGCTTTCGAGTTTCAGGTTTTATACGGCATGGGTGGAGAAACCGCTCGGTATCTCACTGGATTGGGACACCGTGTTCGAGTCTATACGCCTTTTGGGGAGTTGATTCCCGGAATGTCTTATCTTGTGCGAAGGCTTCTTGAAAATACATCAAACGATTCTTTTTTAAGGCAGAGTGTTGCCGAAAATGTTTCCCTGAAAGATCTGCTTATGTCACCTGCTGAAGTTGGTAAAATAACTCCGGAACCGGAAGAAAAAATCATGCCTGATTTTATTAATGAACCTGCAATCGATTTCAGCCTGAGTGAAAATCGTGAAGCAATGAAAGCTGCCCTTGTAGATGTGAAGGAGCAGTTTGGGAAAGAATACGATTTGGTTATTGGCGGTCGAGCCATCCAGACAAGAGGTTCCATTACTTCAAGAAATCCTTCTGAAAAATCTGAAATTATCGGTCAGGTTGGGTCTGCTTCCCCGGATGATGCAGTCGAAGCGATTGATGTCGCACGAAGGACATTTCGTCAATGGACGACAACCGAGGTCTCTCATCGCGCAGAATACCTTGAATTAATTGCTGCAGAAATGAGAATCAAGCGACTGGAACTGATTTCCTGGATCGTTTACGAGACTGGAAAAACATGGGTTGGTGCTGATGCAGATGTCGCTGAAGCGATAGATTTTTGCATGTATTATGCAGACCAGATGAGAAATCTTTCCACACCGTTGGAAGTTGATCTACCGGGTGAAGAAAACCGGTATTATTATCGTTCGCGTGGTGTTTGTGTTGTGATTGCTCCGTGGAATTTCCCTTTGGCAATATTAACCGGCATGACCGTCGCTGCAATGGTGACAGGAAATACGGTCATCATGAAACCTGCAGAACAGTCTTCTATCGTTGCAGCCAAGTTGATGGAAATTATTCATGATGTAGGCGTTCCTGATGGTGTTGTGAATTACCTTCCGGGTGTTGGTGAAGAGGTTGGTCCTGAACTTGTCGGCAGTCCTGATGTTGATATTATTGCTTTTACTGGATCGCGTGAAGTTGGGTTGGAGATTAACCAGATTGCCTCTCAAACAGATGACAGGCAGACAGCTGTCAGGAAAGTGATTGCAGAGATGGGTGGCAAAAATGCCATCATTATAGACGACGATGCTGATCTCGATGAAGCTGTTGCGGGAGTGATTCAAAGTGCATTTGGATATTCAGGACAAAAATGTTCTGCCTGTTCCCGAGTGATTATTGTTGATGCAATTTATAAACAGTTTGTAAAAAGACTGACCGAAGCAACAAGTAGTCTGAAAATTGGTCCTGCGGATGATCCTTCCACAAAAGTGGGGCCCGTGATTGATGAAGAATCAAAAGAACGAATTAATGAATACATTGAAACGGGCAAAGAAGATGGAGAATTAATACTGTCTTGTTCTACCGATGAATTGGATGAACAGGGAACTTATATTGGCCCTCATATCTTTGCCGAAATTGAAACGGAATCAACACTTGCACAGGAGGAAATCTTCGGACCTGTCTTAACACTCTTTAACGTTAAAACGATTTCAGACGCAATTCAGCTTGCCAATAATACAGACTATGCATTGACTGCAGGAATTTATAGCCGATCTCCTGCTCATCTGGAACAGTTTAAAAGGGATTCCCTTGCAGGAAACCTTTATCTTAACCGTGAAATTACAGGGGCTATGGTTTACAGGCAGCCTTTTGGTGGTTTTAAAATGTCTGGAATTGGTTCCAAAACAGGCAGCCCCGATTACCTTCAGCAGTTCCTGATTCCGATCAATGTAACGGAAAACACAATGCGTCGCGGTTTTGTTCCCCCAAAAGACAAAGCCAAATCTGGCAAGAAATCATCTCCGAAAAAGAAAACGGGCACAGCAACAGAACCAGCTGCAGAAAAGAAAAATTCTAAATCGACTGCAGGTAAAAAAACGAGTGCAACAAAAACGAAAAAAAACGCTACTAAAACCTCGAAAAAGAAATAGAGCCGTTTTTAGTATCAAGTAGGGGCTGCTGTGCAGACCATTGGCTCTTATTGAACGATGAAGGTAAGGCTTCTTGTGCCTTCGGCACCCAACCAAACAAGTTGGTCGGGCCACCCCTTGAATGTCCAATAAAAACTTGGTGCCTTACTGTCTTTGTGTTAAAGCATTACTCACGTCAGGCACAGCACTGACCTACAGCGAACACTCTTTATTTCTGGTCTGCACAGCAGACCCTACACTTTCTTTTATTCCTTTGGAAGCATTCTGTTTAGAAATCATCATCTGGCAGGTTGGTGTCGGATTGGAAGTTTTCAAATCGCATATACTGGGCACGCCAGGTTAAAGGGATAATTCCTGTTGGGCCTGATCGATGTTTTGCGATGATGACTTCAGCTAAGCCGGGACTATCTTCAGCGTCATAGGCATCTGGTCGATGCAGGAAGCAAACAAGGTCTGCATCCTGTTCAATGGCTCCTGATTCTCGAAGGTCAGCCAGGCGAGGGCGTTTGTCTTCACGAAGTTCCACACCACGATTCAACTGGGCCAATGCAATCACAGGCACGGAAAGTTCTTTGGCCAGGAACTTTAAACGACGGGACATTTGTGCAATTTGTTGTTCACGTGGTTGGTTTTTATCTTCCGGTTCGAGAAGCTGAAGGTAATCGATAATGATGATACCTAGCGAATCACGTCTTTTGATTCGCCGGGCGATGGCACTGATCTGGGCAACTGTTCTTCCCGGTTTGTCATCGATATATATGGGTAACTCACTGATTTCCTGCGAGGCTTTTAATAATGCATCGCGTTCTGCATCTGTCAGGTCACCTGAGCGTACCTGGTGACCATTCACTTGTGATTGAAGGCAGAGAAGTCGTTCAGCCAGTTCTAAACGAGATTGTTCCAGACTGAATAAGAGGACCGATTTTTGACTGAGCCGAGCAGCACCTTCTGCCCAGTTACAAACAAGGGCCGTTTTTCCCATACTGGGGCGAGCCGCCAGGATCACCAGTTCCGAAGGTTGGAACCCATTGATTTTTGTATCGAAATCGATAAAACCGGTTGGAATTCCTGTGATGGATCCTTCATCCTTCGCCATTCTTTCATTAAGCCGATCCCATGTGTCCATCAGGATGGAATTGATATCAAAGTTGTCGGTCTTCTCCTGATCTTCCAGAATGCTGAAAATTTTCTGTTCTGCCTGTTGGAGAATCGTGTCCGTTTCACAGGCTGGATCGTAGGCATCACGCAGGATTTCAGTGCATGATTGAATCAGGCTTCTCTGGACAAATTTTTCCTGAATGATTTCTGCATAGTATTTGATATGTGCTGCATGCGGAACTGACTCCAGGATTTTGTGCAGGTATTGTGGACCGCCGATATTTTCAAGTTCTTTTCGACGGGAAAGTTCTTCTGCAAGAGTCACCACGTCAATTCCGTGAACCCCATCTTCATAGAGAGAATGGATGGCAGTATAAATACGCTGGTTGGCATCACTATAGAAATGGGCAGGGCGAAGGAAATCTGCAACTTCATTGATGGCGTCATTCATCAACAAGATACTGCCGAGAACTCCACGTTCTGCTTCAGCATTCATCGGAGGAGTTTTATCTGGCCCCTGATTAATTGAAGTGTCAACCGCCATGTTTCCTAACCTTTATTTATCAGTATAGGCATAAAAGAACACCGATCATGGGAAGTTTGACCGGTGTCTCTTGATTGCATCTTTGCAGGGAAGGGCTTCCGTGCACTTATTTAGTTGTTGCTTGCGAATTAAATAATTTAACTGCTTAATTATTTCGCTGTAGGGACAACCCAGACTTTAACTTCTGTCTCCACTTTGGAATGCAGTTGAATTTTAACAGTATACATTCCCAATTCTTTAAGGGGACCTACCAGTTTGATATGTTTTTCTTTCACAGCAAAACCGGCTGTTTTTAAAGCTTTGCTAATATCAATAGCAACAATAGAACCATAAAGCTGGCTGTCTGGTTTGGCATTTGCTTCAATGGTCACACTGTATTTACTAACAGCATCTGCGAGAGATTTAAGATCTTTAATGCGAGAAACTTCAACTTCTGCCACTTTGATTTTGTGGAGTTCAACCATTTTCTTGTTGTGGTCGGTGGCGATTGTTGCAAGACCTTGTGGGAGAAGGAAATTGCGAGCATAACCCGGTTTGACACGAACAATGTCTCCCTGTTGGCCAACGTGTTCCACATCTTCAACAAGTAGAATTTCGACTGAGGATCGGGTTGAACCGCTCACTCCAACTGCACTGCTTTTTCTGACCATAATTGATTCTCTCTGGCGGTACGATTAATCACATTTGAAAATGATGATCTCGTCCGGATCGTTCTATTGAAATAATATTAATTAATAGTTTTGTTTTAAACTTCGGTTTTTAAATTTCCAATTAAAATGGAACTTCATCATCAGGTGGTGATCCTGCAGGTGTATCGTAGAAGGAATCTGCAGAACTGCTCTGTTGAGGGGGTTGATCTTGTTGTTTCTGGAAGCCCTGTTTAGGTTGGTTCTGGTACCCACCTTGTTGATTTCCGCCGCCTCTGGAACCTCCTCCTCCACCATCACTTCGACCTCCGGTCATTGTCATGTTTTCACCAACAACCTTCAGTTTGCTTCGTTTTTGTCCGGTCTCTTTATCGTCCCATTGATCCAGTTGAAGTCTTCCTTCGATAAGGACACTTCTTCCTTTGGAAAGATATTCACCAGCAACTTCTGCCTGCCGACCCCAGAGAGTTACATCAACAAAAGTGGTATCTTCTTTTTTCTGGTTGGATTGTTTGTCAAACCAAACGCGATTCACAGCCAGACCTAGTTCCGTGACAGCAGTTCCACTAGGCGTATATCGCACCTGTGGATCACGTGTCAGGTTACCCATCAGGATGACCTTGTTAAAACTAGCCATGAGTATCTCCTTAACTGATTCGAGAATAACTTATTGTTAATCTGTCTGATCAAAAGTAATTCAAAGAGATCAATGAATTACGAAATTTTTTAACAGGACAGGTTTAAGATTCTGCAACAACTTCACTGGTTTCAGTTTCATTTGTCTCAGGTTTTTTTTCAGGTTCAGCTTCAGTCTTTTCGCTGGATTCCTCAGAAGCACCCGTTAAGGCAGCAACCGTTGCATCAAACAGAACCTGAGGTTGCTTGATAATCAAGCTTCTCAAAACAGTCCCGTTTAATCGAGTTGCACGATCCAGTTCAGTTGATCTTAAACTGTCCATTTTGAACATGACAAGGTAATGAACCCCTTTTCGTTGTCCTTCAATTTCGTACGCCAGTCGACCATCATGCCAGGGGCGATGGGCAACGACTTCAGCGTCTACTTTTTCAAGAACTCCAAGGATTTCATTTGTTACGCTGGTTGAGTCAGCAGCAAACTTGGCGCTTTCAACCAGAAACATGCCTTCGTATAATTTAACAGCCAATTCTTAACTCCCTCAGAGTAGAATGATTTACTTCTTATCTTAACTTCCCACCATTACAATAGGATAATAAGATATTGTGAATAGTCATTGTTACGAATTTGCCAGTATTTTCCAGAATTGATCAGGACCTGATGATCAGGACTTATTTATTCATCGGAATTAGGCAGATTCACTTTGTTCATGGCCATTTCCAGGCCTTCTTTGGCCCATATTTCAATGCCGTCAGCACTTTCCATAATAGCCAATTTAATATTTTCTATCTCGTCTTTGCGAAATTTGCCGACTACATAATCAGCAGCATTCATTTTTCCGGGTGGTCGTCCGATTCCAATTCTTAATCTTGAAAAATCAGACGTTCCTAAATGTTCTATTGTATTGTGGAGTCCTTTTTGGCCACCGGAAGATCCGGCACCACGAACTCTCAACTTGCCTGTAGGCAAATTCATGTCATCAACAACAACAATAATGTCTGTTAATGGCAATTTATAAAAATCAATCGCTTTGCGAACACTACGTCCGCTCAGGTTCATATATGTTTGCGGTGCAAGAAGCAGGATCTTTTCATTTCCAATCCTGATCTCAACCGTTTCTGCTTCAAACTGGTTTTTGGACTGTCCACCTTGAAAGCGTCTAGCTAGCTCAAAAAGAGTTTCAAATCCAACGTTATGCCTTGTTTGTTGATATTTTGGCCCGGGGTTACCAAGGCCAATAACCATTTTCATGGTAAATGTCTCAAAGTATTAAAATATAGAGAATAAAGAGATTACTGAAAACAGAGATTAATCATTGATAGAAATTAACCTTCGCCATCACCATCTTCTTCTTTGCGACCAATCAGTTCCGGTTCAGCAGGTCCACCATCTCCAGCTTCCAAATCTTCATCTTCAATTTCAGATGGTTCAACGATGTGAAGAACCGTTTCTGATTCAGGAGTGACAAATGTAACGCCTTCGGGTACATCCAAGTCACTTACCAGAATTGAATCCCCGATCTTAACTTCATTGATTCTAACTTTAATTTTATCAGGAACATTCACAGCAAGGCATTCAAGAGTTACTGACCGCAGATTCTGAATCAGGTTTCCGCCAGAAGCCACACCTTCTGAATTCCCTCTCAATAAGAGTTCAACATCGACAGTAATTTTTTTATCAGGGTCAATTCTCAGCAGGTCAAAATGTTCGATGCGAATTCCAAATGTATCCCATTGAATATCCTTGATAATGGTAACCTCTGTACCGCCATCAATTTCACAATCAAGAACTTTGTGTCCACCAAAGACATGCCCCGTAATTGTTTCTAAAGACGTTGAAATAGCAACGGGATCTTTTGAAAGTCCGTAAACAGTGCCCGGGACAAGTCCCTCTTTTCTCAATTTATTTGAAGCAATTGTACCTAATTTTTCTCGTTTGCTTGCAATCAGCTTTTCTGTAGAGGTCATGGGTAGTGGCCTTGTGTGTAGTTGTTTGTTTAGTTGTGTTTGTAAGTCTTATTATATTAATGGTTTAAAGTGAATTAACATCTTGGCTTAATCACGATAAAACCGCTTGCTTTCAAGAATCGAGTCAGAATAACGCCTATTTAATAAGACTGCAACCGTTACGGCAGTTTCTCCCGATCTTTGAGACTCTTCTGCTTCATTTTACTCAATTCATGGTAGTTATCTGACTCGTGTTAGTGTCTATACGTGCACTATTTTGGGCATGGGATAAGAAGTTCGTTTAAATAGTCGAGAAATTCGACGTTTTCTGAATAAAAGGGATAGGCTGGTTTTTGAAGAAGGGGGAGTTTTAATCTTGAAAAGAAAAGCGTTGTGCCGGTTTTCAGTCTGTGACTTGGAACCAGGCTTAAAAAGAGGCTTTTTTATTGTGCCACACCACTTCTTAAGCGGTATACTTAATAAGGTCTGATTATGCACGGAGTTATCGCATCAGAATTTAAGTCATTTGAGTTGAGGCCTTTGGACTTTTCCTTACTGTTCCACAAGTCGACTCCTTCAGAATTGATATCTATATGCAGAGATATTTCTCATTTCAATTTTCTGTAATCTGCAGATATTCTATTATCGGTTTGATTATTTTTTCCTTATGCACCCAGGCAGAAGTTTTTGCACTGGCAGGTAATGAGGTTCCCAAAAAATCAAATCCGATCAACAAATTTTTTCAGAAACTTTTTCAGCCCGGCCAGAAGCAAGAAAAAAAGCCAAGCGAATCCAAAGAGGATACCAATGCAAGTCCTGACCTGATTGATAAAAGAGCCCCGCAAAATCCTCGGCATTCCGAACTGTTTAAAAAAGCAGAGGAAGCTTTTAAAAGAAATAAGCTTGATCAGGCGATCAAGTTAATCCAGTATATTCTGGATAACAAAAATGATTCCGTCATATTCATTGAGAATACAAAAGATATTAAGAGTTCTTCTGATTATTCAAGAAAAAATCACTGGCTGACTCTCAAATTGCAGGCAAGTGAATTGCTGGGTCAATTTCCTGAAGCCAAACTCAGGCAGTACCAACTGCAATATGGTGCATCTTCTGAGAGAATGCTTAATGATGCAATTGCTCAAAATAATCTTAAATTGTTATCAGATGTTTCCATACGATATTTTCATACTGAAGCTGGGCGAAAAGCATTAAACCTGTTGGGGAATAAACATTTTGATCGTGGAGAGTTTTGTCTCGCTTATCGTTGCTTTTCCCGGTTGGAAAATTCAACTCTTCCTGTCATCACGGAATCCGATTGGCAATTCAAGTATGCCTTTACCGCTTACCTTGCTGGCCAGAAAAAAAAGTCCCGGGAATTAATTAAGCAGATTGAAAAATCTAACCTGGCTGGTAAGAACACTGAAGACGGGCAGAAAGAAACAGACCCGGAAAATAAGATTTCAATAGAGAAAAAACTGGAGAAATTGGTAGCTTCATTTGAGGTGAAGGAGCCCCGGTTTCAAGAATGGTGGATGATGTATGGTTCTCCTTCTCGCACAGGACGAGTTGAAAAGGGGGAGCCCTTATTATTGCCGAGGTGGTTTCATCCCGTGACGGAAAGTTCTCCGTTAATGAAGAAAATCAGGTACTCTATTGAAGATTATTTTGACAGTCTTGTCCCGGTGATTCCTACAATTCAAGCGGTTGCTGTTGGAGATAAAATTGCCTTTCGATCGTTGAGAGGTGTTCTTGTTCTGGATAGCAAAACAGGGAATAGAATCTGGGAAACTAAAACGGCTGATTCCCCTGAAGTTCTTCTGGAAAAACTGCTGAATAAATCGAATCGTTCTACCCGGCGTAATCGTTTCAGGAATTGGGATTACCTTAAGGAAACCGAAAATCCTCTTGTGGATATTCTTTTGGATAACGGGACGTATGGCTCCATTAGCAGTGACGGAAAACAACTGTTTATTATTGAGAACCATGTTATCATGCCCGATTTTTTTCCGGAAACTCGACGGAATTTACGGGGGGGAGTTCCAACTCAGGCTGCCCAGAAAATGCTTACAAACAGGGTTATTTCCTATGATCTATCAAAAGGTCACCCACGTTGGTTTGTCGGGGGAGTTCCTTTAAACAGCCGATTTGAACAGAAACTTCCCGGCTGTTATTTTTTCGGGGCTCCGGTTTGCAGTGGGGATGATCTGTTTGTAGTCGGTGAAAAAAATAATGAGATCAGGTTATATGTTTTGAATCCGGAAAATGGTGATTTAAAATGGTCATGCCTGCTTGCCTACTCAACTGTTTCTATCAAACAGGATTTGGTTCGGCGTGGCTGGACGGCTCAGGTTTCCATTGATCAGGGAATGATTGTCTGTCCGACAACAGCAGGCTGGATCGTTGGGGTGAATCGACTGACTCAATCACTGGAATGGGTACACCGTTTTTCAGAACGAAGTAAGGATTATGACCCTCGAAATAACTGGGTTGGACAGGATGGCACAGTTCCGTTTCGAGAAATCGGAAATACCTGGTTACCTTCTGCACCTGTGATTTCAGGAAATTATATCGTTTATACACCCTCAGAAGAAAATGCACTTTATTGTCTCGATTTGGCTACTGGTCAGGAAGCCTGGAAATTGGACGTGAACGAAAATTCGACCGAAAGTATTTATCTTGCAGGGGTGTTTGATGATAAAGTTGTCATGGTTCGGAAAAAAGGGGTTCGTGCTTATTCACTACAGGATGGCGTTCAGAAATGGTATTCCCCTTATAATAGATCTTCCGATCGATTGCCGGCTGGAATTGGAGTTGCGGTGGGTGATAATTATTATCTGCCTATGCAATCCGGGGTGATCAAAACCATCTCTTTGAAAAGTGGCGCAATCAAAGGCAATTCTTATTTAAGGAATGATAAATATCCCCTGGGTAATCTGGTGATGTCTGGTGGAATGCTTCTTTCCCTGAGTCCTTACGGGCTTTCTTGTTTTGAGCAGAAAGAAGCCATCTTTGAAGAAATCAGGAAAAGGGAAGAAAAGAATCCGCGTGATGTCTGGGCGATGCTGAGAAAAGCAGAAATCTATTTTCTGAAGCAGGAAGACCAACTGGCTATCGAAACATTGAAAATATTGAACCCCGTAGATCTTTCTCCGAAAAACCGCACGCGATATGAAAAGGTCATGAAGAATTCGCTTGTTGCGCTGATTCAATCAGATTTTGAAATGTACCATGATGAAACAATTATGCTTAAAGATCTGATCAGTTCTAATGCTGATCAAATTATGTATGACAGATTGATTTCAGAGCGGTTAATTCAACGGGGAGAACATGAACAGGCTTTCCAGGTGATCTGGAAGTTATGTGAAAGGGATGCATCAGAATATATTGAAATTGGTCGATACAAAAAAACGAAAGTCTTAATTCGTAATTGGGCAAGAATCAAACTGGAAGAACTCTGGAAAGATATGTCGGAAGATTTGCAGGAAAACCTTTCTTCCAGTATTGAAGAACTTGCAGAGAAAACCTTAAGTGAATCTGCTCACGAAAAAGAAAATTACTTGGTGTTATTTGGTTTTCATCCCAGTTCAAAGAATGTTCGTTGGAACTTGATCAATGAATACCGACAGGCAAAGAAATTTGTTGAAGCGGAAACTCATTTGAAAAGGATGCTTCGTGAATCAACGCCTGAAAACGAAGTGAAGGTTCTCAATGCATTGGCTGAGTTAATGCTGGATGCTCAGTTACCAGCGGATGCTTCTTATTACTGGGGTTTATTGCAGGAGCGTTATCCTGATTTTCAAATGGAAAATGGAAAAAGCGTAACCGATTATTTGAAAGGTAAAATAGCTGGCGGAGAACTTCAAATACCAAAGCCGGTCTATTGGGGTTGGGATCAATACCGTTGGGATATCAGTAGGACAGGCACCTCATATAATTCATCCAATGTACAGAAACTGAATAATGACTCGTCCCAGCTTCCATTTTATCAGGACAATGTTTTTGAAATGAACACGATCTTGCAGCAACTCTCTCTTCAATCGACAAAGACCGGGAAATATTCCTGGGTGACACCTTTGAAAAGCAGGTCTCGTGCACAGAATTCAAAATTTATTCCCAATGCATTTGTTAATCATCAAATGGTTTTAGTTCATAACGGTGTGGTTCATTGTATGGCTCCTGCAGAAAACAGGATTCTCTGGACCCGTCCAATATCTGAAAATGATATGCCCGAAAATTTTGATCGTTTTTCCTACAGGAGTCCTCCTGGGGAAATGAAGGGGGGGGATGATTTCAAACAGGGAAATTATACGAATAACCTCGTGAAACATAATGGTAGGCTCGGACGGGTGACCAATGAATATGTTTGTGTTTATGGCCGAAGGAAAATTCAACTGCTTGACCCGCTGACCGGGAATATTCTTTGGTCCAAGGATGGAATTACCGCTGAAGCAGACATTTTCGGGAATGACAAGGTTCTTCTGGTTGTACCTCAAGATAAAAGTAGTTCGATTGTATTAAATGCGAGAGATGGAAGTACAGTTGAAGTTGAAGATTTGGAGACTGTTATCGAGGATAATGTCCTGATTAACGAAAAAGGCTGGCTCCAACTGGAAAGCAGGAGGCCCATTTCGTTATTTGGTCTGGTTAAAAACGTAACGAGAATCAAGTTAATTGATCCAGTTAATAAAAAAATATTTTGGAATCATGAGTTTTCTTTCAATAGCTTGTTCTCATTAATTGATTTTCAAACTCTCGTTATTCTGGAACCTTCTGCAGAGATGTACGAGTTGAATTTACTTTCAGGCAAGAAACGGAAAATTGCTTCGGGATTGAATCGATCCAGTATTCGCTCTTATTCTTCCATTTACACCATTGCAGACCCGGAAAATTATTATATGTTTGTGAATCGACGGAATCGGGATTCACTGTCACATTCTACCTCCCTCACATCATTTCCGGTCAATGGTCATATTTATGCAATAAACCGAAAAACGGGCAAAATTCGGTGGGAACAGGAAGCTCAATCACAATACCTGATCATGCAGCAATTCAATCAGTCTCCATTACTTCTGATGGTGGCGAATCGGATGCAGCACCAGAAAAAACGTAAGGTTCAAATGCCTCATCATCGCCAGTTGAATTTGGTCGCCATTGATAAACAGTCCGGGAAAAAAGTGATTGATTACACTTCAATTATGAATCCTAATATTAATTCGATTAACTTCAAATTGTCAAAAGAACTGATCGAACTTCGTGCCTACTCAGATCGATTGCAAATCCGAGGCACAAAAAAGCATGAAGTTCAGTAGGCATATGTAACTCCTGCTTTTAAAGCCCGTGACGACCTTTTGATTCGTTGCTTGATTAAATTGATCTGGCTGAAATTATCCTGAATTGCTAAAATTGCCCCTTATCTGATATTGCGTGAACAGTATGCTTTTTAAAACTGTTGATCACACGTTTTGTAATTAAAAATATCACAGGAGAAGAAAATGGATTTTCGATATCTGTTGGATCATGTCAAAACTTTGTGCATTGCGTTTCTCTGCATGGCATTCCTCGGTCATCCTGTGATTGCAGATGAGGTCATAGAGACTGCTGCCCCCATCAAACAAACTGCTTTTTCCAAAAGTACCAGTGATATTTCTGGTCGGGAACTAACCGACAAACTCGTTGAAATTCTTAAAGAAACGTCCAAAGCAAAATCAGTCGAAATTACTGGGCATTATGTAATGTACGAGAATGCTTTCAAAACGTTAAAAGCAAATAAGATTATTTGGAAATATTCACGTAACGGAAATTTTGTCATTGAATATGAGGCTATTACAGATAAGGTTATTCTTGAAAAATACAGAGACGCCACAAAAGAGAATGGAAAATATAAATTAGTAAAAAATGACATAAAGGGAGTTATGATCTGGGATGGAGAATATTTAACGTTTGGCGAAGAAAGTGAAAGTCAGTTTTACGTGGATGAAACACCCATTGATATGACAATAAGGACGGGTTGGCTTGATTTTGGTAGAACTATGGTGGAAGGTGCAAGACTTCCAGTAAAGTTTTTTCTGGTTGATTCGATGGAAAACCTACAGAAAGATTTTAAAACCGATATTAAAGAAGAAAATGGACAGATTCTTCTTACATTAAAACCACGTACCCAAAAATATAAAAAAGATGTCAGGAAAATAACTCTTGTTTTCGATATCAAAACCAAAGAAGTTGCCCAAATCCGTATCAAAGATGTATCAGGTACAACTGAAACGGTTTTATACATTGATTCAATCAAAAGATCTCCTGATGAACTGGAGATTAATCCCGAACAGATTCTTGAGAAATATGAACCGTTTTATTTTAGCTCGTCCCCAAGGAAGAACAGAAAAAATAAGAATCAAAAAAAGGCAAAAATTAATCCAGTCAAATCAGATTGATGAATTCGTCGTCGTCTCATCTGCGTGATTCCTGTTTGTCTCTTTGGATTCCCATATTTCCCTTGTAAATAACGCTTCTTCTTCTCTTTCTGAGAAAAATGCTTAGCCGTTCTGCTGAAGATTCCGGCTGTATGGGGGATTTTGTGGGATCCCGTTCTCTGGTGGAAGTCTCTCTTTCTGTCGCTTCCAGTTTTCACTCCGGCTGATTACAATTATACGTATGCGATTTAGGGACGAAGATCTGTTTATATAGGTCAGGCTGTAGCCTGACGGGATGGAGGCATTGGCTTCCTTTGTCCGTACATTTACGAATTGGTATCCTTGAATTAACCGAGCTTGTTTATGTCAGGCTACAGCCTGACCTACGGCTTACAACAATATATAAAACAGACTTCATATTCTTGAAAGATTTTACGGGAATCGACATCAATGAAAGATTTTGAATACGAACAGCCTCAGTCTCTGGCTGAAGCGGTCCAACTTGTTCAGGAACATCAAGGGGCTGCCCGTCTTCTCGCGGGTGGAACTGATTTGATCGATCAGGTTCGGATGGGAAGATATCAGCCGGACTACGTGATTGATATCAAGAAAATTCCTGAACTGAATGTCCTCGAACATTCTTCGGAAGGTCTCAGGATCGGTGCAGCGGTTCCCTGTTATAAAATTTATGGCGATAAAGAAATCGTCAAACAATATTCTGCGTTAACAGACAGTTGCACAATTATTGGTGGAACACAAATTCAAAGCCGGGCATCTGTGGGTGGGAATTTATGCAATTCAGGTCCTGCAGGGGATTCCATTCCTTCATTGATTGCATTGGATGCAACTTGCGTGATTGCTGGTAGTCAAGGCGAGCGGACAGTTCCTGTCGCTGACTTTTGTACCGGACCGGGAAAAAATGTTCTGAAGCCAGGGGAATTGCTTGTTGAACTTCGTTTTCCTGCGCGACCTGCTCATAGTAGTTCTCATTTCAGAAGATTCATTCCACGAAATGAAATGGATATTGCAGTGGTAAGTGTCGGAGCATCAGTTGTTCTGGATGATAAAGGAGAGACAATTGTTTCTGCCAGAATTGCATTAGGTGCAGTCGGACCCAAAGTGATTAACGCAGTTGAAGCCGCCGATGCATTGGCGGGTCAGCCGGTGAATGAAGATTCCATCCAGAAAGCAGCTGAGATCGCAATAAGTCTGGCAACTCCGATCACCGATATGCGGGGAACAAAAGAATATCGCCTGCATCTGACAGGAGTCTTAACTAAACGTGTTCTTTTAAAAGCAATTGAAAGAGCAAAAGCTTGATCTGTTAAGAATCACAATATTCATAAGACAAATTCATAAAAAATATTCATTAAATTCAATTTGAAATCATCCAAGTTTATTAAACCAGATGTGAGATAATAATGGCAAAAAAAAGAATCGTCACTGCAGAGGTCAACGGAAAAACGGAAGAGTTTTTATGTCAACCAAGACAGACTCTTTCTGAAGTGCTTCGTGATGTTCTCAACTTAACAGGCACCAAAGAGGGCTGTAATAATGGGAACTGCGGCGCTTGCACTGTTATTATGGATGGAATGCCCGTGAATAGCTGCCTTGTTCTTGCAGTGGAAGCAGACGGAAGCAAAATCGAGACGATTGAAGGATTGGCTGAAGGCGAAACACTTCATCCGATTCAAACTTCCTTTCTGGAAAATGCCGGTCTCCAATGTGGAATCTGTACGCCGGGATTAATTATGTCTGTGAAAACATTGCTTGATAGCAATCCTGACCCTTCAGAAGAAGAAATCCGATTTTATCTGGCGGGCAATCTTTGCAGGTGTACCGGTTACGATAAGGTTGTTCGGGCAGTGCAGGATGCAGCTTCCAAATGTCAGTCTGGTTCTTAAGTATATTCGTTTTGTTTGATAAGAATTGTTTGAAATAGATCTTTCGACATTCAGAAAATAGAAAAGGGTGAAATCCCATGGCAACAGCAAATCAGGACAAAAAGTATAAGGTCATCGGCACGCGACCCATCAGGCATGATGGCGTGGATAAAGTGACCGGCCGAGCAAAATACGGAGCGGATATCAATCTGACCGGCATGCTGCATGGAGCCGTATTGCGATCACCTCATGCACACGCACGAATTCTTTCGATTGATACCTCCAAAGCGGAAGCCCTTCCGGGAGTTCACGCGGTTGTCACTTCCAAAGATCTACCCGATGTGGAACACAAAGTTTCGGCGCTTGGAGAAGCTTTTGTAGACGTGGCCT
>JAJRVU010000052.1 GCA_024277145.1 Planctomycetota bacterium | reverse complement strand
TTATCATTATCGCGGGCAGTTCTCAGGGCAGCGACTGCTTCCCCAATTTTTTCTGTATCCAATTTTGGGAGAAGACTCGCAAGATCGCTAAGGTAATCCTGTGCAAATTTTTGGTCCGACATTTCAGTTTCATCCTGTCAATTAAAGTTAATAAGTTAAATTCATATTACATTATTTTTGAATCAAGCTACTCAAAATCATACTATTCAAAGAGGGAAATCGCTTCCGGGTTCTGTTCCTGCCAGAGTAATAGTTGTTTGCGAACCTGTTCCGGCGTTGCAGTTCCGGTGGTTGCCAATTGCTGAACAGTGATAGATGCAACCAACATACCAATCAGTCCTGCTTCAGGGAGGGTTGCTCCTGAAGTTAAGGCCAAAACCATTCCAGCTGTTACACTATCACCTGCGCCGGTGGGGTCAACAGGACAATCGAGTTTTATTCCCGGCACTGCTGTAAATTCCGGATCAGAAACCAGAATTCCATATTCTCCGCGAGTAATACAGATCGGGGCGTTTATTTTCTTTTTGAGTTCGGGAAGAATATTTTTGACTTCTTCAATCCCAATTTCTTCACCCGGAACCGGACTTTCATGCTGAACCGCTTCAAATTGATTTGCCTTGATAATCATGTTTCGAAAATCATGAATATGGGTCCGCGAATCAGCCCAGAAAACAACGTCAGGAAATTCGAGCGATCTTTCTGCAAGTTTGTCTCGAACAACAGAAGTGATCACGCCACAATTATCTTCTTCAACCTGATCTGCAACAATCACTGCATCCACGTTGGGAAGGATCACGTCCAGTTTTTCAAGAACTGCTTCTCCGATGGAAGTTTCAATTTTATTTCGATTTTTCGTATCGTACCGTTCATGCTCACCTGCAAGATCAGGATTTCCCAGATCGCGTGGTTTAAGATACGTCGGCGTCATCATGCTTTCAAATCGAAGCAATCCTTCCGTTTTGCAATTTCTTTTATTCAGTTCACTTCGAAGGTCGTAAGCTTCCCCGTCATCCCCAGTTGCTCCGATGGCGTGTAATTTCCCCGCCTGCAATTCAGCAAGGTTATTCACTACCGTGCCAGCTGCTCCGGGAAACCGTCTGATCTCTGCAACCTGATGCGCTGTTTTTCCGGTTTCCACACTTTTCTCAGCTAGTGCAGGATCAATTTCCAGATATTTGTCCAGAAAAAAATCGCCAATCACCGCAATTCTACTCTGAGAAAATCGGCTGAGAATTTCGTTTAATCGTTCGGGAGTCATCTTAAAACCTGTTTATGGCTCACTAGTAAAAAACCAATTGTCTACATGTTACGGAAGTGAAATCTTCCTTCCCGTACTATTCTTCTTTCCAGATGTATTTGAAGAGAGTTTCACAATCCTGGAAATCGGGAATCACTACATCTGCTCCAACACCAATCAGGCGGTCACGTTTCCACTGATCCACTTCACCATTTTTATTCGATTCATCCGTTGCAACTGCAATTGCAGTTCCGCCTGCTTCCTTGATATTATCGATTTCGACATAACCATCGCCCATTCCGATAAGCCGACTTCCTTCAACATTGTTTTCTTTAAGAATTCGATCAATCACCATTTTCTTGGAGAAACTTTTGTAATCATCAACCGCACCGTAAATGTGTTCGCCAAAATATTTTGTCAAACCGAGAAGGTCCGCTTCATGTTTTACGAATTCTTCATCTGTACCACTGGCGAGATACAATTTCACTCCACGATCCTGCAAACCCTGAAGGCATTCGTAGGAATGCGGAACAAGCAACTCTCGCGGATCAAGCGATCCATCTTTCAGGGAATCATGGCGAGACTGAATACGGATTTGTAACAGGTCCGTATATTGTTTCTTGTAAACCATAGGGTCTTTGGGAGTTCCGCCCCGTTTTTTCATTTCATCACAAAGTCGAATCATCTGGTAAACGGTTTGCTTCCCTGTCAATTCATTCACAAAATGAGTTACCAGTTTGGTCAACTCTTCTTCGGATTCGGTTGTTCCAGTCGAAACCAGTTCTTCCAGAAGCATTGGAATCATGACATCTGGCCAACCTTCTCGAACCAAGCTGACGGTTCCATCAAAATCAAAAACTGCATATTCCGGGGTCTCTTTCAGGTCAATTTCCCTGATGATCTCAACTTTGGAATTAGGCAGAAATTTTGTCTCTTTAACTGTATCCACTCTTCGCTGGTAATCTTCTTCGTGTGTTGCCGACATTTTAAACAATCCTGTCTTTTTTTCGTAAACTCTTAAGTAACAATACGATACACTCTTATACATAGAGGCAGATTTGACAAAACTGCCCGGAATTTGTGTGCCAAAAAGCCCCATTCTACGCTTCTTTCAACAGAATGAAAGGGAGCAAATCTTTTGGTAATTTGTCCACCTGATTATGACGGACATCATTTTTCAGGAAGCAGGATCGTCCGTCGTCTGCACATCTTCTTGCTGATTCTCGTTATTCTTTCGGCGAGGGGGACGAGGACCGTAGTATTGATAATAAGTGCATTCAATCCGGCCGTTGTATAGTTTTCTTCGACGATCCGCTTTTCGATTACAAAGTGATTCAAATTGTTTGTAGGAAGTCAGAACATAGATCGACCATGTTTCCAGATCAGGAAAAATTCGTCCCATATTTTCGTAAATTGATTCTGCAGCTTCCAGTTCTCCGGACCGTTCCCCATAAGGAGGATTACAAATCATGCAGCCATAATATCTTTTTGTTGTGAATTCTGAAAAAGCTTTCTGTTGAAAATGAATCTCGTCAGACACTCCCGCTTGTTCTGCATGATATCTCGCCAGACTTAATACAGAATCGTCCAGATCGGTTCCGATGATCGGCTCTTCCAGATTTGGAAGTTCTAATGAAATTGCTTCTTCCCTCGCTTCCTTCCAGAGATTCGCAGGAATTTGTGACCAGTTTTCCGATTGAAAGGATCGAAATTTTCCCGGTGCAATATTCCGACCAATCAAGGCTGCTTCGACTGGAATGGTTCCTGATCCACAAAAAGGATCAATCAAAACTCGTTCCCGGTTCCAGTAACTTAATTGGATTAATCCCGCTGCCAGTGTTTCCTTGATGGGGGATGGTCCAGCCAATTTCCGGTATCCCCGTCTATGAAGGCTATCGCCCGATGTATCAATAGTAAGGGAAACTTGGTCTTTTCGGATGGCGACTTCAATCGGATATTCCGCCCCGGTTTCTTCCAGCCATTCTGTTTGATATTTTTTGCCAAGCTGAGAAACAATCGCCTTCTTCACAATCGACTGACAATGAGGAACACTATGCAACTGGGACCGAACCGATTTTCCACGCACAGGAAAAGCAGAATCTTTTTGTAACCATTCGCTCCAATCGATTGCTTCTGTCTGGTCAAACAGTTCGCCAAAGTCAATCGCCTCAAACTTTCCGACTTCAATCAGAACCCGGTTCGCGCTCCGCAGCCAGAGATTCGCTTTGCAAATGGCAGATGAATCACCTTGAAAATAGACGCGGCCATCCTCAACTTTCAGATCTTCAAAACCGAGTTGCTTTAATTCTCTGGAAACAACCGCTTCCAGGCCAAAAGTGCTTGTTGCTATTAATTGATAAGTCGAAGACACAATTCACATTCACTAAAAAAATTGAAGACGGAAAGGTTGAACACGGAAAAATAACCACTACAAAATAAATCACCAAGAACCTGAACACGGAGGAACTTGAACATAGAAGATTTTGAACACAGAATAATTAACTTGGGAACTAAGGGGATTATTCAAAATATCTGAAAATTCCCATCAAGAGAATTAACCGCTTGAAACAAAGCATTATACGGCGATCTGCACCAACCGCAACCGGGCCTGTTAGAAACAAATATCTACAAATGTCTATTTTATGATTGACATTATCTACAACTGTCTATATTCTGTGTTAAATAACCAACATGTAAGGAGCAAATAATGACGGACAACAACCTGCCTGATGCGGAACTTGATGTAATGAGCATCCTCTGGCAATCCGGGCCGATGACTGTGAGAGAGCTTCGTGAGAAATTGCACCAGCAACGCCCCATGACACACGCTGCGGTCTCCACGCTCTTAAAACGTTTACAGGCAAAGGATATTGTCTCACGTGAAAAAGGAGAGGTGGGCAAGGCTTTTATTTTCAAAGCCTCCGTGAAACCGGCTGCAACATACCGAAAAATCGTCGGCGATCTTCTTGATCGCGTCTTCGCGGGAAGTGGAGTCGCGATGGTTTCTTCGATGCTCGATTCCAAAACGCCTTCCATCGAAGAAATTGATGAAATGATGGAGATGATGCAGGAGCTGAGAAAAAAGAAATCAGAAAAACCAAAGGCGGGATCGAAACGAAAAAAGAAAATCTCCTGAAAAATTCAAAACCTTACGAATTAATTCCAGGATTTAAAAAATAACGTTTTCAATAATTTAAGAGGAAGTCGCGATGTCTCAAATCATCAATCAATTAAACATGATTTCAGAAAAATGGCTGACTGTCATTCTGCATGCCAGTTGGCAGGCTGGGCTCGTCGGGTTAATCATTCTGGCAATGGTTTACTCCGGCAAAAAATGGTCATCCGCCTGGAAATATGGATTACTCATGATTGTCCTTTTGAAATTTGTGACACCCCCGTTCCTTTTCAGTCCCGTTGGACTCTTCAGCCAGTTTCAGATTTCACAAACAGAATCGCAGGAATTTCCTGCAACAGAAATAATGGCACCTCAGCAGAATCAATTTTCTCATTCTGATTCTATCAACCAAAACAAGCTTGGATTAAAGAAACCAATATTTGATATGGAAAACAAGGCTCCTGTGAAAAGCGAAACCATTTCAAAGATAGAAGTCTCGTCTGGTCCGATGACAGAAAGTTCAGAAACCCGTTGGCCTTCTTTAAGTGTTTCAAGCTCTCTTCTGTTGGTCTGGCTTGCTGGTTTTGTCTTAAGTTCACTCTGGTTATTAAGGTTGAAATACAATCTGGTCCAAATTACTCGCAGATCTGAAAAAATTAATGACACCAACGTGAATCAAAACCTGAAGCAGTATTGTCAGGAAATGAAAATCAAGATTATTCCTGATCTATATATCTCTTCTGAAATATCGATTCCTTTCGCAACAGGGATTATTTCCCCCAAAATATTCATCCCGAAAGAGGCGGAAAAAACATTAACAGAAGAGCAGCTGAATATTGTTCTACAGCATGAACTTGCTCATCAAAAACGGGGAGATTTATGGGTCAACTCAATTCAAAACGTGATGTTCACACTCTGGTGGTTTCATCCGGTTTATTGGCTGCTCAACCGAAAAATCCAAACCGTGCGGGAAGAATGCTGTGATGATTATATTATTTCTCATCAGTATTCAACTCAGGAAATATATTGTGAAACGTTACTCCATGTTGCTCGCAACTCCGCAACCCGTTCCATGCCTCGCCAACTTGTTTCGATGGCTCATTCAAAAAATTCGCTCACATCCAGAATCAATCGTTTGATGGAGAATAAAATGTCTTACACTTTTTCGTATAAAAATCTTCTTGTGTTAATTCTTTTTGCAATCATTCTGATTCCAGGCCTCAACGCAGAACAGAAAGATTCCAATTCAGTTGCAGTGACTGATTCAAAATCAAAAGATAACATTGTCATCATCAAAGGAACCGTAACCGATTCTAATGGAAAACCGATTTCCGGTGCAGATGTTGCTGTGATTGGTGATAAGAAAAAGAATAAAGAGGGTGGCGACTTTTCATCCAGAGATATCGTTGTAGCCGAAGCCAAAACGAACTCGCAAGGTTATTATCAACTCGCATTGAAAAATTTCTCTGTGAACGATTTTCATAAAATTAAATTGATTGCATTGTCTCGCGGACAAGCATTGTCATGGAGAGAGGTAAACCTGAACATTAAAGCAACTGTAGAAAATATCCAGCTTGAAAAAGAACGACCAATTCAATTACAATTGGTTGATGAAAATAAAAAACCACTTTCTGGTGTTAAAATCTCTCTCCATGTTTTGAAATTCAGAAATGCGAAAAATCTCCCTGTTAATAAAACTGGTGCATTTCGATTTGATTATCCTCCTGCTGCTTGGCCAGCAATTGACTTGTCCGACAAAAATGGAATGGTCAAAATTCATGGAACTAGCCCCAATCATGCTATTTATCTAAGAGTAGCTGCCAGCAATCAAGTTGCCCCTCAATTTATTGCTCTCAACCCAAATGAGCCAAAGCAGGAATGGAATCATCCCGAAAAACGTCATGTTTATTATAACGTGGAAAAAAGAGACAAAATCATCGTTCCACTCACGGCTCCTCAATTCATTAAAGGAGTCGTCCTGTCGAAAAAAACGAATCAACCAATTCCAAATGTCCGTATAACAATATTTTCAGGCGCAAAAGGGAAATATCCAGGGCATGGTTTGGAAAATCGTGGGGATAAAAATGGAAAATTCCAGCTCAACCCTTACCCCGGTTTCGAGTTCTGGATTACTATTTTTCCACCGAAGAGAACTCCTTACCTGTTGAGAAGTAAAAGGTTCAACTGGGATGATGTGAACCCGAAGAAGGAAATGGAATTCAAACTTTCTACAGGAATTCTTGTTAAAGGAGTCGTTACGGACAAGGATACCAAAAAGCCTATTCCAAATGCCTTTATCGAATATAATCCAGAGGCTGAAACCAATCCCAATGCTAAAGATGAATCTCATTCGGATTCGGAGACAGCACGATTAAGCAATTCCAAAGGGGAATTTCAGATTGCCGTTCTTCCTGGTGTCGGAAGGTTATTGATATATGGACCAAAAAGAGAATATATTTATGAAGAAGTATCTGGTGGAGAGATTTATCGTGGAAAAAAAGGAGGCCCAAGGTATTACGCTCACGCCATCATAAAAATTAATCCTTCAAAAAACAGTCCCGCTCCCAAACTTGCTGTTACATTAACAAAAGGAAAAACGTTAAGAGGACAATTACTTTCTCCTGATAACAAACCAGTCAAGAAAGCACTTCTTATCAGTAGACTCTTTATACAACCAGGCATTGGTTATTGGCGAGGTCATATGAATACAAGCCTTAAGGAAGGACAATTCGAACTAACCGGCTGTGACCCCGATAAAAATCTTAATGTTCATTTTCTTGATCCGGTCAATAAACTTGGTGCCACTCTTGAAATCAAAAAAGGGCATGACTTCAGCAAGCCTTTAACTGTTCACCTTGAACCTTGTGGAAAAATGAAAGCCCGGATTTTAAAACCGGATGGCTCTCCGCAAAAAAATAAAAACCACTATAACTTTTGTCTGGAAATGCTTATCACACCCGGTAAGTATAGGAATGATCAGAAAGCTATGATGCGAGGAGAATTATTTGCAGACAGCGATTTACTTCCCAACATTGATCGGCTCAACTTCTGGGATGGTCCTGGAACCGATGAAAAAGGAAATATTGTTTTTGATCCGCTCATTCCCGGTGCCGTTTATCAATGGATTAATGAAAAGGATGATATCGTCATCGTCGAAAAAGAATTCACCGTAAAATCGGGCGAAACGTTGGATCTCGGCGACATCACCATGAAACTGGAGGATGAATAATACTGTCACCGGACTAGTTATTACTTCATCACAGTAAACCAATGAGGGGGAGAGCCAAGTGCTTTCCCCTTTTTTTAGGTGTTCAATCAAAAGCAGTTCCGCTACCTGTGGACGAAAATGACACGAATAACACATCATTGGTCTGCATAGTAGACCCTACTGAATCAATTTTCAAACCTCATTTCAAGCACTCTTGAATAGTCATAACTATTTATCATCATATATGTTACGACTTAATCATTATTCATTCGCTGCGGATAAACTTTAACCCCACCTGTTGACATTCGTCTGTCGGACCTGCAATATGGGATACCTGGCTAATCATTAGCTACAACAACTATTTATTCTGCAACGATATTTTTGAAACGATTTTTCCCCTTATATATTTATCCCGCAATTATTTTTCATTCCCCAATATGCTACCTGCAAATGACCCACCCCGCGCGTTACGAAAGTTGAATTACAATGCTGCAGTACGACTTTGATCAAAGCATCGGCTACTGGATTACCTTCACTTCCAACCGGTATCAACAGGCAGTCAAGGAAGAACTTGCTCCCTACGGAATCACGTTTCGTCAGGTTCAGGTTCTCTGCTGGCTTGTTCTTGAAGAACCGATCACACAAGTTGTTCTCGCTGAAAAAATGATGGTTGAACCTCCAACGCTGGTTCGCATCCTTGACCGTATGGAAAGAGATGGCTGGGTTCGCCGGGAACCTGATCCGGATGATCGTCGTTGCAAAGTGATAGTCGTTCAACCGAAAGCGAAGCCGGTCTGGTCAAAAATGGTTACCTGTTTAAGAAACGTTCGAAAAAAAGCGACAGAAGGGATGAGCGACGAAGAAGTCAAAACGCTACAGAAATTGCTCAATCAGGTTCAGGAAAACCTGACAGTCGATTCGTGCGTCAATCAATCTGCTAACTGTTAGAACCAATATGTTATTCCCTCCACCATTATCAATCCACCTGAAATCAACCATGCCTGAAAAAGTGATTATCATGAATCGAATATTAATAGCCTCCCTGTTTGTCTTTCTTATTGTTCCCGAACAAATTAAGGCAGCCCAGTCTAAAGTTGCGCCGGTTGTCACTGTGAAAGTGATTGAGAAAAAACTGAAAACGAGACAAACCTATGTGGGAACAATCTATCCTGTCAAAAAAAGTGTTGTGGGAAGCGCGGTTGATGGGCGTGTAGCCGAGTTCCCGATCAATGAAGGGGAATTTATTAAGAAGGGAAAACCGCTTGCCAAGTTGCTTACCCGAACAATTTCACTTGATGTGGAAGCAGCCAAAGCAGAATTGATATTAAAAAAGGAAGAACTGAAAGAGCTGGTAAACGGTTCTCGTGAAGAAGATATCAAAAGAGCGAAAGCTTTGATGCTTGCTGCAAAAACTGTGAACAATTACCAGCAGAATCGCCTGAAAAGAATGGAAATGCTTTATAAAAAGCAGACGATTAATGAAGATGAATTACAAAAATCGCGATCCGATTCCATCAAAACAAATTACGTTTATCAGGAAACACTTTCTTCTTTCAATTTGATGAACGAAGGACCCCGGCCGGAAAAAATTGCGCAGGCACGTGCCCGCGTTTCTTACCAACAGGCAATTGTGAACAACCTGGAAGACAAACTGAAAAAATATACCATCGTTGCTCCTTTTGATGGGTATATCATCAAGGAACATACTGAACTTGGCGAGTGGGTGAACCGGGGTGACCTGATTGCAGAAGTGATTGCGCTTAATGAAGTGAATATTGTTATCCAGGTTCTTGATACACAAATCAGTCATGTCAAACTGGGTGTCCCGGTGATCGTTGAAATCCCTGCTGCCCGGAATCAAAAATTCAAAGGAGTCATCGGCCGAATTATTCCCCAGGCTGATATCCGTTCGAGAACTTTCCCTGTCATCGTTCGATTAAAAAACAAAATCACAAAAGAAGGACCGTTGATGAAATCGGGAATGATGGTCAGGACTTCCATACCGAATGGCCCGGAAAAAATGGCGTTGCTGGTTCCAAAAGATGCTCTTGTCCTGAGTGAAAACAGACCTGTTGTGATGGTTGTTGACCTGAATTCCAAAGGCAGCAAAACAGGAATCGTCAGGCCTGTCCCGGTTCAATACGGAATTGAAAGTGGGGAATGGATTGAAGTCACAGGCAATATTAAAAAAGGGGAGCAGGTTGTCGTTCGGGGAAATGAACGACTCCGAAAAGATCAGGAAGTGGTCATCACCGAAATGTTGAAAGTTCCTGAAGTCTCTCAAAAATCAAATTAACAGGGCCAATACAATTTGAGACCAGAAGCCAACAGACATCCAGGCCTCTTAATATTAAAAAAAGAATACGATACAAGAACATCCATGCAAACCATAAAATCTATTGTTTATAATCCGGTTAAAGTTTCTGTCGGAATCCTGCTGATTATTTTATTCAGCCTGATTGCTTTAATGCGCATGCCTATGCAACTGACTCCTGAAGTTCAACGTCCCACAATTTCCATACAAACACGTTGGTCAGGCGCAAGCCCGCAGGAAATCGAAAAAGAAATTGTACTTGAGCAGGAAGAACAACTGAAAAGCGTTGAAGGTCTCACCAAACTTTCATCCGCTTGTTCCGATTCATCGGGACGGATCACATTGGAATTTAAAGTCGGGACTGATATGAATCAATCCCTGCTCAAGGTGAATTCCAGACTTCAACAGGTTCGTGAATATCCTGAAGATGCAGACCAACCAGTGATCTACACGACCAATGTTTCAGATCGTCCTATCGCCTGGTTCATCCTCAGCAAGCTAGGTCCCAGTTTCGAAACACTCATCCAGTTCCAGAAAGATCACCCGGAATTGAAAGAGGAACTCGAAAGTATCCTCAAAGCACAAAATAACGTCGGCTTGCAAATGCTTCGAATTCGCATGCTTGCTAAAAAAAATGAATCGGTTAAAAAAGATCTTCTACCGGATGAGTCCTTTGATGTGATCAAGCTCAAGAAATTTACGGAAGATGAAATTGAATCCCGATTTGAACGTGTGGAAGGGGTTTCTCAGTCCAATGTTTACGGCGGGCTTGAAGAGGAAATGCAAATTGTCATTGATCCCGAACAGCTTGCTGCAAGACAGCTCACCATTACTGAAGTCCGAAATGTTTTGAGGGGGCAGAATGCAAACACTTCTGCAGGTGATTTCTGGGAAGGAAAAAGACGTTGGGTTGTCAGAACAATCGGCCAGTTCAACAGTATTGAAGAAGTTAAAAATCAATTATTGGCAGTCCGGGGGGGCAGCCCTGTTTATGTCCGTGATATTGCTGAAGTCAGGCTTGGCTACAAAAAACCGACCGGGCTTGTCCGGCGATATGGCGAATCCAATATTTCCGTCAATTGCCTGCGAGAAACCGGTGCCAATGTTCTTGATATCATGGAGCAACTCAGGATCACAAGCGCTGACCTCAACGAAAATCTCCTGAAATCAAAAGGGCTGCAACTCACCCAAGTTTATGATGAAACCGAATACATTAATTCTTCTGTGAATCTGGTCAAGAATAATATTTTCATCGGTGGTGCACTGACGATGACCGTCCTGATGCTTTTTCTGGATTTGGGAGTTAAAACTTTATTAATGACTCCCCTTATTATTGTGTCAGCTTTTGCTGCAGCTTATCTTTCTCCCTGGTATTTTCTGCTCAGCCTGATTTTAATTATTCTGTCCGGCTTCTGGTTTGCGCGGGGTGCACTTGTTGTCGGTTTGGCCATCCCGACAAGTATCATCGGAACTTTCCTGATCCTGAATTCTTTAGGAAGATCCCTTAACGTGATCAGCCTTGCGGGGTTAGCCTTTGCTGTCGGAATGCTTGTGGATAATGCAGTTGTTGTCCTCGAAAATATTTACCGGAGGCATTCTAACGGTGAATCTCCTTTCCAGGCAGCGATCCGGGGAACGCAGGAAGTGATGGGAGCCGTTTTCGCTTCCACGCTGACCACAGTTGCTGTCTTCCTGCCCGTTGTTTTTGTAGAGGAAGAAGCGGGACAACTTTTCAGGGATATCGCACTTGCGATCAGTGCATCGGTTAGTCTTTCGCTGCTCGTTTCCATGACACTCATTCCCACCGCTGCTGCACGATTAATGAAAAATGATTCCGATGGCAGCAATCCCCTTGAGAAACCGAATTACCAATCCTTGCGTAATAAAATTATCAGCCCGTTGTTATTCGCAGGGACTGCTTTTTCAAATCAAGTGATACAATTTAATCGTTGGATCCAGAAACAGGTTTGGAGACAAATCCTGACAATTATCCTGTTAGTAGGAACCTCGGTTGGTGTCAGTTGGCTACTCTGGCCAAAAGTAGAATACCTTCCATCCGGAAATAAAAATCTGATTTTTGCAGTCATGCTTCCCCCTCCGGGATACAACCTCGACCAGATGATGGAATTGGGTGAAAAACTGGAATCGGACTTGCGCCCTTATTGGGATGTTGAACCTGACAGCCCGGAAGCAAAAAAACTGGATTATCCTGTCATTCTGGATTTCTTTTTTGTTGCTCGAACAAAAAATATTTTCATGGGATTACGCGCGCATGATCCATTAAGAGCCGCTGAATTGATTCCGTTATTCCAGAAAGTGGGCAAAAATCTTCCCGGCACAATCACCATAGCCAAACAATCAAGCCTTTTTGAAAGAGGGCTCTCTGCAGGTCGTACCATTGATGTTGAAATCATTGGTCCTGATTTAGTTAAACTTGTTGGAATGGGAAGCGAAATTCTGCGGAAGGTTTCAGAACTCATGCCCGAAGCACAAGCTCGCCCGGTCCCCAGTCTCGATCTTTCCAGTCCGGAAATTCATGTGAACCCTAAACTTTACCAATCCGCTGAAATGAACATTAGCAGTCGAGAACTCGGTTACACCGTGAATACTCTTATCGATGGAGCTTATGCAGGTGATTATTATCTGGGTGGAAAAAAAATTGATTTAACGATCATGGGACGAAACAAAATCTTGAAAAACACGCAGGATGTCAAAGCACTTCCGATAGCCACTCCCCACGGGCAACTGGTCCCTCTCGAAGCGCTTGCTGATGTTGTGATCACAAGTGGACCGGAACAAATTCATCATCGGGAAAGGCAAAGAGCCATCACCATTCAGATTTCTCCACCTGCGGAGGTTCCTATGGAAGTCGCTTTGGAATTGATCCAGAATAAAATCATTAAACCGCTTGATGAATCAGGACAACTCAAAGGGGGATACCGAACCAACTTGACAGGAACCGCTGATAAATTAAGGGACACCTGGAACGCACTCCGGTTTAACATCGGGCTTGCTTTGATGATCACTTATTTATTGATGGCTGCTTTGTTTGAATCGTGGCTGTACCCGATGGTTATTATTTTCTCAGTTCCGCTTGGAGCAGTCGGCGGAGTTCTCGGACTCTTTCTGCTGAACCAATTTATTCTTCAGCCTCTGGATGTTTTAACCATGCTGGGGTTTATCATCCTGATTGGAACGGTTGTGAATAATCCGATCCTGATCATTCATCAGTCGTTGAACCATATGCGCGAAGATGATATGTCGCCTAAAGAATCGATTCTGGAATCGATCAAAACACGGATTCGCCCGATTTTTATGACAACCACAACAACGGTTCTCGGGTTATTGCCCCTTGTCCTGTTCCCCGGTTCGGGAAGTGAACTTTACCGCGGGCTTGGAAGTGTTGTCCTCGGTGGGCTGATATTCTCCACCATTTTTACACTGTTTCTCGTTCCTACTTTGTTCAGCCTGACGATGGATCTGAAAACTTTCTTTGTGAATAAGTTTCTGAAAAAAGCTTAAAGCGGTTCTAATGTATTAAACTCAAAATTTCTCAAGGAAATAGTTTACGGATTAATCCTTAAGAACGGCGCAGCAAGGGAAATCAGAATGAAGAAACGAGATTACGGCCAACCCATTGGCTGGTTTCTGGTCATCTTCTCGGTACTTGATGCTTATGGCTTTAGCTTCATTGCGACTCTAGGCAATAAAATGGCCCGCAGTTTCATTGCAAGCTCTTTTGTCGGTTTGTGTGTATAACCTGAATCGAACCACAATTCCTCGTCTGCAAATGCCCACAGGAACAACTCGCTAAACGCTTCACCGTTTTGGTCCCAGTAGTTTGGAGAACCTAACCACTCATGATCATCCGCCTTGTCGGGATGCCAGAGTTTGGTAATTTCTTCACGCATTTGAGGTGTCATGTAGAAAAAATCGACCACATGCCCAAGTTCGTGAATTGCAGTGCGCTGTGCCTTTTTGCCACTGATGGTGTTGTTGATTGCGATTTCACCACCCGTTGATGCCCATCCCAGCGTTCCACTGTCCATCGACTGCCACGAAATTCTGATTGAGTTAAGACCATCTCTTTGCAATCCCGGCCTCAAACGGTCGAACGGGAAGGTACAGCGTGATATTGCTTTTCTGATTGCAGCTTGCTGTTC
>JAJRVU010000051.1 GCA_024277145.1 Planctomycetota bacterium | reverse complement strand
TTTCCATAATAATTGGTTTCGAGAGTTTACCCAGTATTTTTTCAGCAACTTTTTCTGATTCTGAAATTGAATTTAATTCCGGTAAGATAATTAAAAATTCATCTCCCCCCCAGCGCGCCATGGTATCACTGTCTCGAAGATTTTCAGCGACACGTTTTGATATTTCAATGATGACTTTATCACCAAATATATGCCCTAAAGAATCATTAATATTTTTAAAATTATCAATATCGATAAACATAATCGCCGTACTGACATTATCCCGTTCAGCATGTTTAATTGCCATTTCCAATCTATCTGTTGCTAATACACGATTGGGGAATCCGGTTAACTGATCGAATTTCGCCTGATATATCAGTTTATCCTGATCTTGTTTTCGTCTGGTAACATCCGGTGAAACATGAACGATTCCTTCTATATCACCAATCATTTGATATGGTGTTAATGTGAATTCACGCCATATTTTTGTCTTCCGAAATTCCATAACATAGCTATCTAAAGGTTGTTCACTTTTAATATGTTGACAAACTGGACACTCATCAACAGTAAGATAATTCGGATGAAATATATTATGACAATGTTGGCCTATTAACCTGCTGCGCTTATCTTCCACCTCACGACAAGCCGATTTATTTACTTGCAGAATAAAACAATTCTTATCAACTACAATCGTGGGTGTTGGAATAGCATCATAGGTACTCGAACCTCGAGCCATAACCTGATAAGGCTCGGTTAATGTTGAACGAACAACCGCAATAAAAATAAACCAGAATGAAAATTGCAACTTTTCTCGGGGCACGTCCTCAATTCATCAAGGCAGCAGTCCTTTCTCGGCTGATTCAACAATCGAATGATGTTGAAGAATGCCTGGTTCATACCGGTCAGCATTATGACTATGGAATGAGTGACATTTTTTTTGAAGAGTTGAATATCCCTCATCCTGACCATCAACTCAGCGTCGGGAGTGGTTCTCATGGTGTTCAAACAGGTAAAATGCTGATTGAAGCTGAGAGAATTATCGAGGAAGAAAAACCTGATATTGTTCTGGTTTACGGAGACACAAATTCCACTTTGGCGGGAGCATTAGCTGCATCCAAAATGAACGTTCCGATTGCGCATGTGGAATCTGGTTTGCGTTCACATGACAAAACGATGCCCGAAGAAGTCAACCGAATCATGACCGATCATGTTTCCCGGTTTCTTTTCTGTCCGACCCAGACTGCGGTTGATAATTTAAAAAAAGAGGGAATTACAGATCACGTTTATCAGGTAGGAGACATCATGTTTGATGCCCTTAAATATTACACTTCTGCAGATAAAATTCCTGAAACAATTGAATCGCTGGATATTCTTCCAAAAAAATATGCCCTTTGCACATTGCATCGTGCGGGAAATACTGATGACATTTCACGCTTCAGACAACTATGGGCAGCTTTGAAGGAGGTTTCTGAAAGAATCCCCATTATCCTGCCATTGCATCCGAGAACCCGAAACGTAATCAGCAAAGTAGGACTCTCCTTTTCTGACAACATGCATATTATTGAACCTGTTGGATATCGCGAGATGCTTCAACTGGAACGATTCGCCAGGATCATCCTGACCGACAGTGGAGGCGTACAACGAGAAGCGTACATGCATTCCGTTCCCTGTTTAACTTTACGTGACCAGACTGAATGGATTGAAACAGTGGAATCTGGCTGGAATCAAGTGGTTGGTGTTGATCCGGAAAAAATCGAAAACGGGCTGGACCATTTCCTGACAAACGGTGCTCCTGTTGAATGGAAACCGCTTTATGGAGATGGAGACGCTGGCGAACAAATTTTAGAGATTTTAACAAAAGAGAAATTGTCAAACCAAACAATGATTTCAGCAGATGCTGTTTAAGGTATCACGCAGAGTTCGCAAAGACGCGGAGAAAATACAAGAAGAACTATTAACCACGAAGACTCGAAAGCACAAAGAAAATCAATTAAATAAACAAGCAATAAAACATAATTAACAAAGATCTATCACGATATTTTCAAGGAAGAAAAAATGTCAAACATCACTGTTCCTCTACTCGATTTAAAACCACAGTATCAAGCGATCAAAGAAGAAATTCAGGAAGCGATCAATGGCGTGATTGAATCACAGTATTTCATCCTGGGTCCGGAAGTCCAGAAACTGGAAGAAGAAATTGCAGAGTACTGTCAGGCGAAACATTGCCTGGGGGTTTCTTCAGGATCGGACGCGTTGCTTCTTTCCCTGATGGCATTAGGCGTGACAACCGGCGATGAAGTCATCACCACAACGTACACCTTTTTTGCAACAGCTGGTGCGATCTCCCGACTTGGTGCCACTCCTGTTTTAGTGGATATTGATCCTGCCAGCTTCAATATTCTTCCTGAAGAAATAGAGAAAGCAATCACACCTAAAACAAAAGCAATTATTCCGGTTCATCTTTATGGACAATGTGCAGACATGGACGAGATCCTGAAAATTGCCAATGAACATGACATTCCAGTGATTGAAGATGGGGCACAGGCGATTGGTTCAGAATACAAAGGAAAACGAGCAGGTTCGATGGGAACTGCGGGCTGCTTCTCATTCTTCCCTTCCAAAAATCTCGGAGCGTTTGGCGATGGTGGCGCAATCACCACAAATGATTCTGATTTGTACGAAAAAATGAAATGCCTGCGTATGCATGGTTCCCAACCGAAATATCACCACAAAATTATTGGCGGGAATTTCCGACTGGATGCAATTCAGGCAGTGGTTGTTCGTGTCAAACTTCAATATCTGGATAGCTGGACTGAAGGACGACAGAAAAATGCAGATTTGTATTACGAATTGTTTGAATCAAACTCTCTTGTAACAACACCACCTGCAATTCAAAACCGACACATCTATAACCAGTTTATTATTCGGGTGGAAAACCGGGATGAATTAAGGGCACACCTTGCAGAACAACAGATCGGTTCTGAAATTTATTATCCGATCCCAATGCATCTTCAGGAATGTTTTGCTGATTTGGGTTACAAAGAGGGATCATTCCCCGAAGCGGAAAAGGCAGCCAGTACAACATTAGCACTTCCAATTTATCCTGAACTGAGTGAAGAACAGATACGACAGGTTGCGACAGTGATCAATCAATTCTGTGCAGAAAAAGGTCAGCAGTCCAAAGCTGCAGCCTGAATGTCAGAGCGTTCCAGAGAATTAAATATGTCAGAGAACCGAAAAAACATATTGCTGATCAATCACTATGCCGGTTCTCCGATATATGGGATGGAATTTCGCCCTTATTACCTGGCAAGGGAATGGGTAAGACAGGGGCATGATGTGACAATTGTTGCGTCATCGGAGTCTCACGTTCGTTACAGTGCGCCGAAAACGGAAGGTGCTGTCGCCCGGGAAGTCCTTGAAGGGATTCGGTATTTCTGGCTGAAAACTTCCAAGTATCAATCCAATGGCTTCAAGCGCGTTCTCAACATGTTTTCCTTTATCAGGCAGCTTTACAAGCAAAGAAAGCAATTGGAAACGGAAAAACCTTTTGACATCGTAATTGCTTCTTCCACTTATCCACTTGATATTTACCCTGCGCAAAAAATTGCGAAAGAGCATGATGCCAAGCTCGTTTTTGAAGTGCATGATTTATGGCCATTGTCCCCGATGGAATTAAGTGGTATGTCACCCTGGCACCCTTTCATCATGATGCTTCAACATGCGGAAAACTATGCCTGCAAAAACTGTGATAAAGTGATTTCCCTTTTACCCAATGCAGACAGGCACCTAATCAAACACGGAATGAACCAGAGAAAATTTTCGTGTGTACCGAACGGAGTGGTTCTGGAAGACTGGAAGCCAGATGTCAGCCTTGTTCCCGAAGAGCATCGAAAATTAATTGACCGTTTAAAATCAGAAGGAAAAACGGTTGTCGGGTATCTCGGTGGTCATGGTCCTTCCAACGCATTGGAAGATTTGATTCAAGTCGCGAAGATTCTTAAAAATGAACCGATTGCATTTGTCCTCGTTGGAAAAGGGAGTGATAAGGAAAAACTGATTCAGGAATGTCACAACTTGGAATTAACGAACATTCATTTTCTGCCACCGGTTCCAAAAACGATTGTGAGCGGAGTTTATTCGCTGATGGATCTTCTTTACAGCGGTTGGCGAAACAAACCTTTGTATCGTTATGGTGTCAGCCCGAATAAAATTCTGGATTACATGCTTTCAGGAAAACCGATTGTCCATGCGGTTGCATCGCCGAATGATCTGGTGGCTGATGCTAAATGCGGAATCTCGGTTCCTGCAGAGGATTGCCCTGCCATTGCAGAAGCGATCCAGAAATTGAGTTCTTTAACTATTGCACAACAGGAAGAAATTGGAAACCGAGGTGCAGAATTTGTCAAAGAACATCTTCAATATTCGAACCTTGCAAAACAATTCCTCGATCATATTAACGAAGAAAACTCCAATTATCAATTTTCGACCAAAGATGACCAGAAAACTAAAACTGTGAACAAAGAAGCCGATTCGGAATCAGGATCAGCAGAAGTGGAACCTGTAGAAAAAGTTGCCTCTTGATAATAAAAAAGGGAAATTAAACATCACGCAGAGTTCGCAGAGAAAAAAAAGAAAAGGACTATTAACCACAAAGACTCGAAGACACTAAGGAAATAAATTTGCAGGTCAGGTTCTGCCTGACATTTATTAAATAGAACAAATAATTTTTACTTGAATGAAAGTTTTACCGTGACGACGCTCAGTGAAAAATCTGAATTCAATACTGAACTTGAGCAGATTGAAGAGCGATATCAAAAGCGGAAAGAAAATCAAACAGAGCGTCTCTATTCGCCCCTTGATCCATATGTTTTAATGGTGAATCAGGAACGGGAGCGTGCAATTCATCGCTGGATGAATGCAACTTCAATCGGTCAAAACCGCAATCAGGCAACGTTACTAGAAATCGGATGTGGTGCAGGGGGAAACTTGCTTCGGTTTTTGCAATGGGGTTTTCAAGCTGAAAACTTGTGTGGAAACGATCTTCTTCCTGATCGTATTGACGATGCCCGGGAACTTCTTCCGCAGAACATTCCATTGATTGCAGGTGATGCGTTCACGACAGAATTTCCCGAAAAAGCGTATGATGTCGTCTGCCTGTTTACAGTTTTTTCCTCCATTCTGGATAACGATTTCCAGGAACAGTTGGCCAATCATGCCTGGAGCCTTGTCAAGCCGGGGGGGGGAGTTTTGTGGTGTGACTTCATCTACAACAATCCTAAAAACAAAGATGTTCAGGGAGTTCCTGTCCGAAGAGTTAAAGAGCTTTTTCCGGAAGCGAAAATGAGTTATGAACGGGTTCATCTTGCTCCTCCGATTGGTCGACGGGTCAGCCGGATCCATCCATTTTTATATTCAACATTGAATACTCTCCCCTTTTTAAGATCTCATATTTTATGCTGGCTGGAAAAAGAATCTGAAAAGTAAGAGTTCATCAACTTTGAAAAACTATAGAGCAGTTTCCACTATGAATTTATCGCCCCATATTTGTCACATCACAACAGCTCATCCATTGCTGGACACGCGAATTTTTCGTCGTGAATGTGTTTCGCTTGCCAAAGCAGGGTTCCGAGTCACTTTAATTGCAGTTCATGACAAAGAAGAAATGATTGATGGCGTTCAGATTGTCCCTCTGCCAAAGCCATCGAATAAATTAAGTCGTAGATTATTATTAACAAAAACAGCCTCGCGTCTTGCAATGGATCTTTCTGCTGATTTGTATCATTTTCATGACCCGGAATTGCTTTCCGTTATGAGAAAGGTCGCGAGAAAAACGGATGTTCCTGTCATCTGGGATGCCCATGAAGATTTTGTAACTTCCATTGAATACTTTAATCAGTTTTTTTTACCCCCGGTGAGTAAACTGGGCGCAAAGTATTTCAGCCGAATGGAACTGCAAGCCTGCCTGAAAGATTTTGCAGGTGTGATTACCGTTACCGAACCGATTGCAGAGCGTTATCGTCAAGCGGGTATTCCCACCTGTCTGGTTGAAAATTATGTTGATCTGGAATCACTCCCTTATCCGCCTGAAGTTGCGAGATCTGAAATTCCTCGATTTTCAAGTTCCGGCGTTCAGAACAGGGAACGTCTTGTCCCCGAAATTGCGCAGGCATTCCAGAAAGTCAGGCAGGAGTTCCCTTGTGAGGTCGCCTTCTGGGGAAATTTTTCATCCGAAGAACTTCGAAATGAAGTTCGGGAAACTGCCCTCAAAGGAAAAGCCAATGCTGACGATTTAATCATCTCCAACCAGATTCCCTGGAAAACATTAATGCAGGAGAGAATTCCGACCGCCTGGATGAGTTGTGTTTTAATGAATCTGTCCAACCGGAATAATAAAGTGGGGCTTCCTAACCGCTGTTTTGAAAACTGGGCCAATGGAGTTCCGACACTTGCAACCGAAGGTTCAGAAGTTGCCAGAATCACCTACGAAACTGGTGCGGGGCTGGTTGTTCAAAATAATTGCGCAGACGAAATTGCAGATGCGTTTCGGATGATTGCCCAGGATCCGGATCGCGTAAAAGAAATGGGACAGGCGGGAAGAAAAGCAATTGAAACCCGCTTTAACTGGAATGAAGCCTTTAAACGCATGATTGATTTTTACGCACAGTTTGGAATCTGTGTGAAAGAAGAAACGGAATCTGCAACAATTCCTCAACAGGATATGGAACAATCATTGGAAGAAAGCAGTTCGATTCCTTCCCCAAAACCATCCTGAGGTTTAAACTTTCCAGAAGATAATGTGTTGTGCATTCTGTTGATTCATTCCCCCATTGCCACAATTGAACTTCCGGGTAATTTCTGATGAGTATCATCTCTGCAAAAGGCCTGACTGTTTATTACAACAAAAGGCGAGGAATTGAAGATGTCAATCTTCATATTGAACAGGGGGAAATCTTCGGTTTCCTCGGGCCGAATGGCGCAGGAAAAACAACAGCCATCCGCGTCCTGATGGGCTATTTAAAATCGACGGAAGGTTCTGCCAATGTTCTTGGGCTCGACTGCTGGAAGCAAAGTCACCAGATTAAAAAAGAGGTTGGTTACATTCCGGGTGACCTGAGATTGTACCCCTGGATGACCGGAAATTCCGCACTTCAGATTTTCGGAATGATACGCAAGAAAAACCTGCGTCCTGCAGCGAATGAATTCGTTGAACTATTCGGCCTCGACATGAAAGTTCCCGTTCGAAAAATGTCGAGTGGAATGAAACAGAAACTGGGACTACTCCTTGCCCTTGTCCATAAACCGAAACTCATCATCCTGGACGAACCGACTTCTGCATTGGACCCGCTTGCCCAGCAGAAACTGATTGAAGCATTAAGGGCATTAGCTTCCGAAGGACATACGATCTTCTTTTCCAGCCACTCTTTGAGTGAAGTCGAACAATTATGTCATCGGGTAGCCATTATTCGTGAAGGAAAAATCGTTGCGGATGAATCGATTGAAGATTTAAAAAAACGTGCCAAAAAACTGGTGACCATCAGTTTTAAAAATGAAGAAGCAGTTTCCAAAATCAAAACGCCTGACTTCCTGATTGATAAGAAGTCCTCTGGCATTGATCGCCAATACGAACTTTCAGGGACATCCCAACAGCTGGTTGAATGGTTATCACATCAGGAATACCAGGACTTGACCGTGAGCCCGCCTGATCTGGAAAACTTGTTTCATCAATATTATATTTCTGATGGAGATGAAATAAAATGAGAGGATTATTACTTAAAACATTCCGGGAAACGTGGGTTTCGTTTCTTCTATTCGGGCTGGGACTGATGCTCGCCATCTCGGTTTTAACTTATATTATTCCTCAGATGCAGGGAAGCATGGGTGATATTTTTGAATCTCTTCCTTTTGTCAAAACGTTTCTCTCCGCCATGATTGGAACGGAAGTTGGAGATGAACTGACGGCTCAAATGATGCAGGCGATCCAATGGGTTCATCCAACAGTTCTTGCAATTCTCTGGACGAGTGAGATCATTCATTGCACCCGAATGCCAGCGGGAGAAATTGATCGGGGAACAGCTGACATCCTGTTCAGCCTGCCGGTTTCGCGAAGAACAATTTATTGCAGTGAGAGCCTCATCTGGATTCTCGGAGGCATTTTTATCCTGTTGATGGGTTTTGCAGGGCACCAGTTTACCGTGAATGTCTGGACCGATTCCATCCATCCGCAGGTCCGAATAATTGTTTTAATCCTGGTGAACCTCTTTTGTGTTTTTCTTTTTGTCGGAGGGATCAGCTATTTTGTTTCCTCTTTGTGTAATGTTCGCGGTCGGGCTTTGGGAATTTTATTTGCCTTTGTCCTGATTTCGTTCCTTTTGAATTTTCTGCAACAGTTCTGGGAACCGGCCAAGAATCTATCTTCCCTGAACATGATGACCTATTACCAACCTGCACAAATTCTAAAATCAAAAGCATTCCCGACAAATCACGTTGCGTTTCTTGTGGCGGTTGGTGGATTTTTCTGGATAGCAGGTTGTGAAATACTGGCCAGGCGAAACATCACAACGGTTTGAGTATCTGCGACAGATTAAAAAAGAAAAAATCATCACGCGGAGTTCGCAAAGCCGCGGAGGAAAAAAACAAGGGGTGGCCCGACCGATTTTCGGTTGGGTCGCGATAGCGACAAGAAGATTCTCCATACGCAACCATTTTCTGTTATGCGTACCATTATGAAAAAGCCGGTCATGAGAAGCTGATGGTGTCTTGAAAATTTAATATACTTTGAACGGTGAGGGTCGTTCTTCTTGTGCCTTCGGCACCCAACCAAACAAGTTGGTCGGGCCACCCCTTGAATATTCAATAAAAACTTGGTGTCTTCGAGCCTTTGTGATAAACAATCTTCTTTTTAGCTGTTTCTTTACCACGTCAGGCTACAGTCTGACCTACAGCAACTGCGCACCCTCCGTTTTTTATTTCCGAGGAATGGTCTGCACAGCAGACCCTACAAAAACTCTTTTTCTCTCCGCGGCTTTGCATTCACTACATGAGGATAAAACAGTAAACGAACACCTGAAATAAACTGCAGGTTAATAAAAAAAGCAGACAGAGTATGACTCCACCTGCTTAATCTGTAATTACAATTATTGAAAGGAAATTGAATTTCCTCTATTTCAGTTCTTTAATTCGGATATTTTTCCAGGCAACATCAAACGGACCTCTTCCTTTGCCGATGCCGTGAACCTGCAAGCCGATGAATCCTTTTGGATGCGTTTTATAGATTTCTTCATCGACAAGATTATAAATTTCCTGATCGTTGATCCAAGTTTGAATCCTGTTTCCTTTAGCCACAATTCGATATTTATTCCATTGGCCATCTTTAAAATGCTTATGTGGTGTTCTTTTTGAATCTGGAACTAACCAGCCACGCCCGGTTGCTTCACCATAAACATAACCTGCTTCACCACCACCCTTAATATCAGTCGCTTCAATTTCAACCTGAGGGCCGTTCACTCTTCCATTGCCATCTTTTTGTTGGGAACGAATCTGCACGCCTGAATTAAGACCGTTGTGAACTTTCACTTCAAATTTCAATTCAAAATCGCCGTACAGTTTTTCGGTACAAAGAAAAGAATTCGGGGATCCTTCATTTGTTGTGCCGTGAATTGTTCCATCAGCAACTTCATATTTGGCCGTCCCATTATGCTGAACCCAGCCATTGAGAGATTTTCCGTCAAACAAGTTGACCCATCCCTCTTTTGAGCATTCCTTGTCACATTTTTCTTCAGCCTGGAGTCCGTTTGAAAGTAACAGGAGAGCCATCATTCCTGCCAATAATATTTGATTTGGTTTCATCATTTGAAAATCTTTTCTTTGTTAGCATGTCTTGATTGTTTGAAAATCCAGAGATTGTTTCCCTGAGGAAGGAATTTTATGGTACCAGATGGCGAAACCGTTTTCGAGGATAAATATATTTTTAAGAGACAAGCAATAACCCGCTGTAAACCTTAGCCTTCTTGACAAAAAATAGGTGAACATTAATACTGTCGGTCTGTCTGAGGTACTAAACCTTAGTAAAGTCCTGTTTTGAAATTGGGTAAAATCAATGAAAGCTATTAAATTTGATGAATACAATTTTGATGACTCATTTTTAATCCCATTAGTTTTCAAATATGATGATGATTACATACACGAATACATACACGAAGCATCCCTTTCATTTCAATTTGATGAAAAATCCTATCTTGAAGAATGGCCCATACTGGAAATTCATTTTCAATACAAATCCCTTCAGGTAAAACAAATTTTTTACCTGAAACTACCTTGTTTGAACAAACTAATTTCGGAATTAATTTCCATTCAGGAACAAGGTTCCGGAACATGCTTTTTATTTGATTGTGACAAGCGGGCGAACCTTTCCTTCACAAATGTGGATGGAGAGCTTGTTATCAGCGGCGAACTTGAGGTGGGACTCTTTCTGGATCCCGCCTTCATTGAATCAGATATACTGATCGTTCCCCCCAGTTTTATTGACAGGTTAATCGATATGATTATTTATCCCTTCAATAAAAATCTTCGTCAATTTAATAGAGATATGAAATCGATTAAGAATCTTGAACCGAAAAAATTTGACAGTAGCATCCCCTGCCAGGGTGCCAGAGCATTATTTGGTGACGGTCACGTGAAATCAGAAAACGGATTTGAATTGTTGGCCAGTGAACTCTCGCGAATCGTTTATATCATCGAACTATACCGAAGCGGGAAATAATAACCAGAATTTCAGACCCGGCTTGCCAATAACTAAAGAGAAGGAACCCTGCAAGTTCTTACTGGCTGAGGATTTTTGCGGTTAGCGCTTGCAGAAAACTGTCCGCGCCTTGTTCCATCGACGGCGCACTCCCTCCATTGGACGCTGCATTACCAGATGTTGAACCGTAGATAAGTGTGCCACCCGTGTAATCGGTTCCGAATGATTCAGCACAGCTAATCACCTGATAGAAACCAAGCATGAATTGAGTTGCGTCGAGTTCTTTGAATGGATGAAGAAATAAAGAAACAATGTACCCGCTATCAATTGCGTAGCGTGCATCCAAAGCAGAATGGCTGTTCGCTTCCATCATGCAAGCGAAGTCTTCGATGTCCATTTTTTCCGCTTCAGCAATGTAGGCAACAATTCGCATGCGATTCGCGGACTCCTGCGTTTGAATTCGGACAGGAAAGGAACCGACATTAAGATGCCAATGTCCTGAAGGAGGAGCGAATTCACTTTGCACTTCACTGGAAAGTCCGTTATCTGCGAACCAGTTGGTGATGTCGTTATTATTCATCCTGCGCCCCTTAGTTACATGCGGCTCTTTAATATCCAAACGCCAAAAGACTGAATCCGAATCAACTGCAGTTTCCGCTCCTGCTTAAAAGCCTACCAGAAATACAGTAGAACCAAGCTTTAAAACTATCTAAAACCAAATAAAAAAAGGAGTCGGCTAATAAATAACCGGCTCCTTTTTCGTTTCATCCTTTTTCGTTTCGTAGGCGTCAATCTTATCACTGACATCCATTTCAGCTAAGCCTCTTCTACCAAGCGTCGTCTCGGCTTAGCCCCCAACCATTGGGTCCAGTGCTCATTCGACTTAGTGACTGAGAGTATCCCAGTGACTTGTTCGGTGGTAGTTGTATTGCCTTGGTGTGTAGTCGATATGGTTGTTGTGATAAGAAATTTGTGCTGGTCGGTAATCGTAATGGCTTGTGTTATGCAATGTTGAATGGTTATAGCCCTGCCCCCAACTGTTTCCCCAGCCATTATTATAGTTGTTGTGATTGTAGTTGTTGTATCCGCGGTTGTTGTGATGACCTTGATTACTATGACCACCAAAATTAACAGAGAAGTTAAGGCCACGTCTGTGTCCATGTCCTGCTTCAACGTTAGAAGTGTTGAACAAGGCGATTCCAGTAATTGCGATCGTTGCGATGATAAGATTTTTCATTTTGCCGTCCTTTGTAAATTTTATTGTTTCGTTTTGAATTTGTTTTCGCTTAGTAGTTAATACAATAGGCACATGGTGTGCCAAAACAGTCTCTGTAGGCATTAAGATGTTATTGCATAACGTGTTATGGTGCATTAGGCTTCAGTTAGCCTGACCACTAAAATGTAGTCATAATGATTCTATACGAGTTGAATTGATTACAACTAGCAGTGTGATCTTTGCAGAACCTTCGCGCACGAAGGAATTATGAAGGGCAGAAACAGAAATGATGTGAGCTGCTGCGGGATGGAGATTGGCCGGGTCACCCATTCCCCCCCTTCAAGCTTTTAGAAAATCGGGCTTCCTATTTATCAACAATGACCAGCCCGTTTCGACTGATGAGATCCAGCCCCGGTGACCGCTCCAGATTATTGAACGCTTTGTTAATTCTCAATATTCGTGAATAATCCATAGTTTTATGTTCATTCGTTTTTTCAGATCTCAGACCCTGCCAATAACGTCGAGTACCATCACTACTATCTTCATTGAATACCATGAAGTCATTTATGTGAGAATTAAACAGATTACTGCGAACACTCCCTGAACTCGTAGCAGCGATAACAGGTAAAGAAAATTCTTTAGGTTTTCGAATACGGGTTCTGATTGATCCACTCAAAGAAATAATCCGATGAGCTTTATCTGCCAGATTCTTTTCGAAAATCAATTCCGTGTTTCCAAATTCATTCAAAACATCAATCTGCCCAGTGACAGACTCTATTTTCAAGTCGGCTTTCTGGAACCAGAGTTTTAAATCTCCCTTGATATTTTTAAAAGAAGTTTCCACAGAAGAACCAGAGGACATGATTTTTGTGTGCCACGGTTGAGATGAACCACCTAACGATCGACTGATTGTATTTTCGATCAAAACATTTCCGTTCACATTTTCAACTGAATGCAGGAGTGCATTTTTCACTCTTAAATTTCCTTCCAGATCTTTAATCAGAAAGACTCCCTCATTACCCTGACCTCCACTTTCTGATATAATTAAATCGGAATTAACGTTTTCGACTTTCAATCGAGTACGATACCCTCCCAAAATTATTTTTTGACATTTAGGTACGTAAACAGTCAGGGAAGCATGCCTGATCCAACTTCCCCCGGCAATTCCTCCACCAGTAGGAGATGTTGCTTCGTAAAAAATATGGCGGTTACCCTGCCGGTGTGCTAATCCAAAAACCTTAATTCTATCTATTTCCCTTCCCTGAAATTTCTCGAATTCCTGATAGCGTTCACGGGAAGACCTGAGCCATTTGACCCTTATCTCTTTAAATTCGTCCGTCAATTTTTTGTCATTTTCCACCTCAAAGATTTTGTTATCTGTCCATTCCTTTGTCTGGCCAACGTATCCCGGAAAGATGCCCTGCTTATGAATGACTTGCACTGATTGAAACTCTTCTTTGGCAGGAGCTTTTCCATCTGTCAGAATTTTTTTTTCAAGAACACATTTCACAGTCTCCCCATCCCAGCCTTTTAAAGTGATACCATCAGCGTTAATCACTAAGAATTTTTCTTTCGATAGTTTAAATTCAGTTGTTTCAGTCTGTTGAAAAACTTTGGCAGGCGAGACAAGAATTTTATCGTCCTCCATCAATTTATTAATGACAATCAATTCTTCTTTCAATTTTTTAAGCCGACGAGTTGCTTGCCAGCTGGATATTTTTCCGGCAGCAATTTCTTTTTTCAGTTCTTTGAGTTGAGATTTTATCTGATCATATTTTTCTTTGAAACTTTTTTTGACAAAGTAAGCCCCTCCCAATGTTCGTTTTAACATTTTGTAATCTGGTGGAGCAGACCCCTTCAGTATTTCTGGCTGTTTTGGCTGTTTTGGCTGTTTTGTTTTCTCATCAGCAACAACTATGCTGTCAATAAAGAGCAAGCAAATTAAAGAGAATAACGCCGTTGATAAAAGTAATTTCATTTTCATAATCTCGCATCCTGTTTTTTTAATTGGAGCCTACAAGAATTAATATTTTCAATTCTGATTTTCCGCCAGTAATTTTTCCACCTGTTTTTGAACATCAATTAATTGTGCGTGGATCATCTGGGTGTCAATTTCCCGTTCCAGTTCGGCAATCTCCTGTTTGAGATCAGAAAAATCGACATTAAACGTAACCTCTTCAATTTCAGAAACATGGGTCACCCCCAATTCTGTTTTTGCTTTTTCTTTTTTATGTGGAACAATAGTTTTCTCTTTGGGTTGAACTGGTTTTGGGTTTTCCGTTATCTGCTTAACTTCCTGTTTTTCTTCTGGATTCTGGCTAACAATAAACAGTCCTAACAGAATGCAGGCAGTCACGATCAATCCTGAAGCAATTTTGAAATTCGCTCTTCTCCCGGATTCAGATGTTTCGACCGTTTCAGACTGAACAACGTTTAACCAAAGTTTTTTTTGCTGGGTTGTTAAAGACTCCGATACAGAAAGAGTTTTTTTTATATTTTGAAACGTCGAATGCGCTTCCCTGCAATCGGGGCATCCACGGGCATGCCTGCGTGCGAGAATTTTTTTAAACAGATTGTTCGATTCAAGATAAGCCAGATATTGATCACATTTCATTTCAGGCATTTCCTTAACTTGATTAGTGCAGAATTCAGTCTACTTTTAACTGTCCCTTGTGAAATTCCCAATACGTCAGCCGTCTCCTTCAAAGTTAAGCCTGCTGTATAATGAAGAACAATAACCTGCCTGAGTGGATCCGTCAGTTGGCTTATTGCATTTTGCACGTTTTGCGATTCTTCATTTTTTTCTGCTTTAGTTTCTGGATGAGAGGAAGCTGCTTCCGGAAAATCTTCCAGTGTTGAAATTGTTTTTTTCTTTGAATAAAAATCGACAAAAACTCTGTAGGCGATTGTCATTAGCCAGGAACGGGGATTACGAATTTTCGGGCAGTGAGAAATATTTCGCCAGACACGGACTGCTGTTTCCTGAAAAAGGTCGTCAGCATCATGTTGGTTTCTACAGAGACGACGGAGCATCGACATGAGAGCAGACCCATGAAGATCAACCAATTCTCTGAATTGCTCTTGATCTGACTTCCCCAACACTCTCTGCTTTCCAGGATTTACAGGTTTTAGATGAAAATTTTATTCTACACTGACTAAGACTCTGTAAAGAGACAAACTGTTCGAAACTTTTTTCAATAGTTTCAGAAGTTTCGGAGAAATGCTGATAATCTGCCTTCATTACACCCTTAAATATTGATTAAACACCATTCCGTTAAATCTTGAGGGCAGATTTATTTTGTAGCAAATCAGCACGGCCGATTTTGGCTCGTTTGCGTGCACATTTTCAGCATTGAATAACTTTAATCGCCCTTATGGTGAGTATCCTAATAGTTTAAATCTGGTATAATGCGTGCGAGTTAAGCCTCACCGTCTTGAGCGTGACTGTAACATAGAAAACATCAGAAAGGGATCGGGTCATGAAACGTTTTCATAATATTCTCGTTGCTGTTGATACTCGGTTTGAGGAACAACCTGCCCTGCAATGGTCTGTTCAAATTGTGAAGAACAATCAAGCGAAATTAAAAATTATTGATACTATCCCTGACTATTCCTGGCTAACACGAAAGATAATGCCAGACGCACAGCAGACTCAGCAGGTTTTAACAGAAGAAAAACAAAGAAAACTTGAAGCCATTGCAGGACCACTTCGAGATCAGGGAATTGATGTGACGACAAAAGTTTTGTTTGGCAAAACGTCCTTTGAGATAATGTACGAGGTTATAAGGTCACAACACGATTTAGTGGTGCGAGCTACAAAAGGCGCGAAGAGCCACGAAGAATCAGGTTTTTTTGGTACGACAAGCAAGCGATTACTGAGGAAGTGCCCTTGTGCTGTCTGGCTTGTTCGACCGGATGCTCCGACAGATTTTTCCCGAGTGCTTGCAGCAATTGATCCCAAACCCGGTGATTTCGAAAACGATCTGATGAATAAGACCATTATGGAATTAGGAATGTCTGTTTCCAAATACAATAATGGGAAATTACAAATCGTTCATTCCTGGGAAGTGTTTGGGTTGAATGTATTGAAATCCAGATTAAAGCTGGGTGAGCTTGAGAAAATTCAGCAAAAAGCAGAATCTGAAGTCAACGTAGTGCTTGATGAGTTTCTGGAACATTACGGACTCACCCATAGCTCAAGTAACGTTCATTTACTTCCTGAAGAACTGGGGTATGGAATTGCAATTACAGATTTGTCAAAGCAAAAAAATATTGACCTGATTGTTATGGGAACAGTTGCCCGAGCAGGTGTGGCCGGGGTATTAATGGGAAATACAGCCGAGCACGTACTTAATAATGTAGAATGCTCGGTATTGGCTATCAAGCCGGACGACTTTGAATCACCTGTGACTTTAAAGGATGAATAGAAACAGCGATTTAATGAGCCGTCTATAGAAGAAAACGCATATTCCCTAAATGAAGGAATAGAATCGGCCGACCCAAGCCTGCATGACATTGAATTAACCAATCCTGTTAGCAACACACCTTAACCATTTATCAATTTCTCGTATGCTGCCTTAACATCAACCCAAAGTGGTGGAGAAATATCGTGTGGCTTTCCTTGAATCAACTCTTGTAACACTTCGTCTGGTGGTTGAGAACGAACAACAGCAAGAGAGGCAGAAAGGATCGCAGGTGAACGACTCATACCCGCACTGCAGGCGATCAACAAAGGAATATTATTGCGGATCATCATGGATGTAGTTGCAATTGATAAAGACAACAACTCGGGAGCGTTTCCTTCACCATCAACAATGGGGAACCGAAAGTACATTAAATCGCGAGTTAACTGCAGTGGCGGTTCTTCAAAAGCTAAATCTATAATTGCCCGGATTCCGAAATCATGAATGCGAGTAACATCACTTGCATCTCTCGTGTTTCCCAACCAGAGTTTCCGAGGAATGATTTCACGCATATGTCGCTCCCTCTAACAATTTATTGACCATTACCTCACACAATGATTCTTACAAACCGTCAAACAATTCGGGAATCGTCATCGAAATCATTATCACGTCGGATTCGTTCTTTGACACTGTAGGTGTCTGCTTCACTGCCGGTGTAGGCCACCATTAATTCTGCAAGCAATCCTAGCGAGAGTGCCTGTGCCCCGAGAAGCATCGCTGCAATGGAATAAGCAAGCATTGGGCGGGATCCAATCGGACCAAAATCCCCCACGCCAAAAATATTGGAAAAAATCCAGATCATACTAAGATAGAAAATTCCGAGAGAACCAATTCCAAAAGAAAAAAGACCAACCGCGCCAAGTAAATGTTGCGGGCGTTGCCTGAAGCCGGTTAGAAAAGTGACCGTGAGCAGATCGAGGAAACCGCGTAGAAATCTCTTCATGCCATATTTGGAATGGCCGAACTTTCGTTCCCGATGATTGACAACCAGTTCCGTCACACGAAAACCTTTTGAATAGGCCAGAACCGATATGAATCGGTGCATCTCTCCATAAATACGAATTTCTTCAGCCACTTCTGCGCGAAAAACTTTTAATCCACAATTGTGATCGTGCAAATGTAAGCCGGTCATCCTGCCAATCATCGCGTTATAAATTCGACTGGGATAAACTTTATGCCAGGGGTCGTGCCTCTCTTTTTTCCAGCCGTTGACAACATCAAAATCTTCTTTTAGTTTCTCAAGAAATTTCGGGATCTCTGCGGGGTCGTCCTGCAGGTCTGCATCCATCATCATCAGAATATCCCCTTGCGCGGATCGCATGGCTGCGGTAAGTGCAGCTGCTTTTCCAAAATTTCGACGAAATTGGATAGCGGAAACCTGAGGATTTTTTTCCGTGATTTCCCGAATCACTTTCCATGATGAATCAGTGGAGCCATCGTCAATAAAAATAATTTCATAGGAAATCATTCCTTCCGTGCAGACTTCCACAATTTCTTCATGTAAGCGGATTAAGCTTTCTTCTTCGTTGAAAACCGGAACCATAATGGAAAGCATCAAAAACCCTTTTTTGAGAATTGGGGAACTCTTAGTTATCTATATCGAATTTTTACTGACAGATTAATTTAATTGAATCCACTTTTAAGAATGATCAGCAGAACGATTTTTGGGATCTATTTTTTCTATCGTCGTCCGGCATTGTTTTCTGGAGGTTCCACCCCCGGCGTTGTTTTTTTGGGCTTCGCCACGGTGTTGTTTTTTTTGGGCTCCACCCACACCGGTGTTGTTTCTTTGGGCTCCGCCCAATAGTACAGGATACCCGACAGGGAGACCTCAGCCAACAACCAAACGACACGTAGCAGAAAAGCTGCTGCAACTGCTGATTTTTCCCCGATAAAAACCTGCTGACTTAAGATACCTATCAAAATTCCTTCACGGACACCAACGCCTCCGGGAGCAAAAATTGCCACAAAGCCGACAACTGTTGCCAGGGAAACAACACCGGTCCACATTGGAATATCGCTCCAGTTCCAGTTTTCGCCCCCAACCCCTTTTAGTATCAAGCCGAGACTGAGACCCATCATGCACCACGATAAAACAAATATAAGCAACCCAATCAATAAAAAACGGGCGTCAATAGGTTGGACAGAACTATCCGCATTCTCTTGTGGAACACTTTGAGACATTTTATTCGCTGCAAAGCTGAACAGTTTTGCAATCAATGGAAGAAGGAGAATGGAAATGATTATCACTGCCACAGGAAGAAGCCAGGAAGAATTCAAAACGTGTTGAGCTTGCGGATGAGTAAAAACAGACTGAAGAAATTCCGGAAGTATTGTGATCAAATCCTGATTGAAAAAGAAGGGGAATAAAGCCACCGAAAGTGCAGCTCCTGCTCCCATCATCACAAGAGTTTCATAAGCAGCCATCAGCCCTGCAACGCGCCCTGGAACTCCAGAATGTGTAACCAGTGAAGCGCGAATGACAAGAACAAGTGCTTTGCCGGGAATGTATTTTCCGAGATGTCCGCAATAATAAGCTCTGGCTGATTCGAGCATGCTGACTTTTCCCCCTGCGCGAAAAAGCAACTTCTGAAAAAACCAGACGGAAGGGATCCAACCGAGAAGGTAGATAATTCCAGAGAGCACCAGCCAATGGTAATGGATGGTTAAAACTTGATCCGGGCTTGATTTCCAGAGGTCTAATGCTCGCTTGCCTACAAACAGGATGACAAGCAAACAGAGAATCCATTTGAAAACAGGCCAGATTTTATTTTTCAATTTTCTATTCCAGATCATGGACTGACGGATTGTTAATATTGAAACAGCGTTTTTTATAAAACCTGTAATTTGATCTTATCGGATTATCCACCTCTAATACAGAGAACGACTGTCAAAGTAATTATGGGCAAAGTAATTTTCAGGTAGAGTTATCTTTGGTATCAGATTCAATTTTGTTTCCCTGTCCTTTTAACCAGCAAGAAAATCCTGGCTTCTCTGTACACGGAGAGGTATCAGGAATAAACTCAAGCTCTCAAACGCAACAAGAAGAACGATATAACAGGGGACAGAGGTGATGGGAAAAAAGCGTACCAATAAAAAAGAAAAGGAGCTCCTGCCTGATCTCAAATTTCTACCTGACCTCAAGGAAAAGTTCTCAACGATCCTGGCTGACCCCCCGTGGAGGTTTCAAAACCGAACGGGAAAAGTTTCCCCGGAACATAAAAGGCTTGTCCGGTATCCGACGATGACCCTGAAAGAAATCTGTGAAATGCCTGTTGCCAGCCATTCTGAAGAGAACAGTCACCTTTATTTGTGGGTTCCTAATGCTCTATTGCCTGATGGTCTTGAAGTAATGAAAGCATGGGGATTTCAATACAAAACAAACCTGATCTGGTTCAAAACTCGAAAAGATGGCGGACCTGATGGGAGAGGTGTCGGTTTTTACTTTCGAAATGTCACAGAAGTCCTGCTTTTCGGCGTAAAAGGACGTTTAAGAACCCTTCAACCGGGACGTTCCCAAGTGAATTTGCTTTCTCATCGAAAACGCGAACATTCCCGAAAGCCCGCTGAGTTTTATGACCTGATTGAAGCCTGTAGCCCGGGCCCTTATCTGGAGCTTTTTGCAAGAGGAAGAATTGAAGGATGGACTCCTTGGGGGAACCAGGTAGACAGCTATGAACCAGCGGAATAATGTCACCCAATAATAGCGATGATCGTTGTTGATTCTGGCACCAATAAACAGGTTTTTTCTCTATTATTACAGGGTAGAACTTGTTTAATGAATTGATTCATTATTGAACAATAATTGAAATATCGCATTATTTTTGTACACTTATTTTGAGGGGGTACGAAATCGCTCCCTGAATCTGTTGGATGCATTGTTATATTTCTTCAATTTTCTTACAGATTTATCTGAATAGCATTGACATTTACATCTCAGTCGGGTCTTATGTTACTTATACAAGCGATAGTACCGGCTTGTTCGGATCTGTGCCTGTTTTTCTAACAAGCACAACAAATTTCATTTTTTTAGATGTTCAAGCTATCTATCGTAATTTCATTCAGGGTTTTGTTTAAACCCGTAAACGACACTTCGTTTTTTTATTTTGTTTCCACTTTTCTACTCATTTTTAAAAAAGGGTTATGTTATGAAGAGAGATCGAAAACGCGGATTTACGCTCATTGAGCTCCTCGTCGTCATTGCGATTATCGCAATTCTTATCGCACTTCTACTTCCTGCAGTTCAGCAGGCACGTGAAGCTGCTCGTCGTACACAATGTAAAAACAATCTGAAACAAATCGGTTTGGCTTTACACAACTACCATGATGTTTACTTGCGTTTCCCTCCGGGACACCTTGCAGACACAGACCTTGGAACAGGTGTTCTTGTACCTGGTTCCGGTAACCTTGCAGGTTGGGCTACCCTTATTCTTCCTTACATTGAACAGGGTAATCTTTATGATTCTATTGATTTCAACATCGGAATCACAGTTTCAAGTAACGCTCCACAAGCTGCTCTTGCAGTGATCCCTTACCGTTGCCCTTCTGATGGTAATGTTGAAGGTCCTGAACTGACAAGCAAACAGAATGATGTTGCAACAGGTCCTCTTGAAAACACTTTTGTTAATCTTCGTCAGGTTTCAAACTACGTTGCTGTTTTAGGAACAGCTGACGTTGCTGGACGACCTTCAGCTAGTGCTGATGGTTCTTTAGCTAACAGTACTTTTGGTGGTGTCTTCTTCGCTAACAGTTCGACTTCTTTCCGAGATATGAAAGACGGAACAAGCAACACTTTTGTTGTCGGTGAACGTAGGTCAATTATCGCTGGTACACGTACTCCAGTTGTGTTTGATGAACATGAACGATACGGATACTGGGCAGGACTTGAAGTTGTGGATGCTGCTGGTACTGGTGTTAGCGCTGGATCTGTCTTAATCGAAGACATTTACGGTCTTTCTATCAGCCCACTGAATGATCGTGGTGCTGGTAATGCAGATGACCCTGCATTTAGTGCTACTCACAATGGTAGTGTTCACTTCTTGCTTGGTGACGGTACTGTTCGTCTGATTAGCCAGAACATTGATTCTAACCCAACTGGTAACAATGCTGATCCAGATGGTGCTGGTCCTCTTGAAGCTCAAGGTTTGTTCCAGAACCTGACAGATCGTATCGACGGTCAAGTTACTATTATTCCTTAATAGTAATGTCAGTGTAATTAGAATTACACAATCCTAATTATATGAGGTGGTCATCTTTATGGTGGCCGCCTCTTTTTTTTCATATAACCAATCCTTATTCCAGCATCTCCCAAACCATTTTCCCTCAATATTTTTCTGTTCCTAACTCGGATTACAAAAAAAATGACCAAAAGCACCATCCAAATCAAAGATTCACAGTATGGTTCTTCCGCCAAAATTGCACCCCATCTTGGATTTAACTGTTTTGAGTTTCAAACTCCTGCAGGAATAGAAACCGTTCAAGTAATTGATTCTGCCCCTGATTTTGAAGAGGGGAATAGCAGGCCCAGCGCAAATGGAATTCCAATCCTGTTCCCCTTTCCAAACAGAATTAGCAATGGCCAATTCAACTGGGAAGGAAATATTTATCAACTGCCTGAAGATAAAGTCGGTCATGATTCAGCTGGCAATGCCATACACGGATTCTGTCTTGACCGCCCCTGGCGTGTGGTCCAATCAGACGAGTCTTCTGTAACTGGTCAATTCCAACTCAGCAAAGAGGCTCCCGATCGACTCTCACTCTGGCCTTCTGATTTTATCATTGAAATAACATATCGATTGATTCAATCCACACTGCGAGCAGAAATCAAAATTACAAACCCGGATGAAGTTCCCCTTCCCTGGGGATTCGGAACGCATCCTTATTTCAAACTTCCTATTGGGAGTCAAAGTAAACCGGAAGAAACCCTGATTTATGTTCCTGCAGATCAGGAATGGGTATTGAATGATTGCCTGCCAACCGGTCATAAAATTAATGTTTCACCCGGAAAAGATTTAAGGGATGGAACTCTTTTCAGTGAAGCTAAACTGGATGATGTACTGACTGGTCTTTCAATATCAGATAATAATATTATTGAATGCACACTCGTTGATCAAAATGCAGGACTTCAAATTCAACAACGATGTGATACCGGATTTCGCGAAATGGTGGTCTTCACTCCACCTGATCGAAATGCTTTCTGCATGGAACCGTATACCTGCGTAACAGATGCAATCAACCTTCAGAATACAGGAATTGACGCGGGCTTGCAGATTCTTAATCCCGGAGAAGAATACATATGCTGGATTGAAATTGAAGCATCCCGTGTTCTTTCCTGAGTTTTCTTTAATTTCGCCAAATCGTTGTAATGACATATCTTCTTTCTTTATAAAGACTTATAACTGACTCTTCTTTCAAGTTAAGTATCCATAAAGATCAACTTTCTTCCTGCCTCTGTTTTGGCCTATAATACAAAACCGGAAGAGATCGTCCGTGCCTTAACAACTGCTTCAGTAGTTCCAGCAGTTTATTATAGAATAACCATTCAGTTCATTCAGGAGATCAGGTTCGTGCCACTAAAAAGAGCACGTTCAAATTCAATCGCAGTAATATTATTGTTGATCTTCTCTTTCAACTTTGTGCTGGCGGAAGATAAGAAACCCCACTCAACTGAAGATTTAATTAAAAAAATGAACAAGCAGAGTCAGCAAATCGACTTGCTTCGAAAACAACATCAGAGACAAGATAAAGAAATTCAGTTTGTCAAAAAACAAATTGAAACAAAAACAAAAGAAATTGAAGACATTCGTTTTCAACAAGACCTGATTTCTAAAACAAAATCGAACCAGAAACTGACCATACGATTAAATAACAAGTATCATCTGGGATTTGGATCATTCAGTTCTAAAGGGGAATCGGGCCGGTATTTTGTCTCTGAAATCATTATCATTAATCTCACTTCAAAGCCTGTCACAATTACGAAAGACATGGTAACCCTTCTTGTGGACGGCAAACCGTTCACAATGAAAGAAATTCCACCAACATTGAGAAGCCAGACATTTTCTGTCAATAATCAACTCATCAAATTTTCCAACATCAGGCAGATGAAAAACCATACTATTCTTCCGGGGGGAAGTGTCACGGACTGGATGACGTTCACGCACCTTCCTCCAGGCGCGCATATACCCAAACTGCATTTAAAAATTGAACCGAAAGACCATAAAGTCGACATTGATATTAATGACTATTCCCGAAAGCAGATGTTCCTTACAATCGAAGAACTTGGTCCGAAAAACACATTAGCTTTATTGAATATTTCAGGAATTGTCAACACAATCAATATTGGCCACCTTGTTGATGTTCTGGATCAACTTGCGACAAAACAGATTACGCGGGTTGTAATTAACTGGTAAGATTCAGCTCAACCTTTAGATGGTGTTATCCTGAGTTGGTTCAGGCAGATTGTGCAGGCAACTCGCAGTAACTATTTACTGAATTCACTTCCTCTGATTCCTGCATCAATCAGGGAACTACACCTGTCAAATTTTCCAAACACCTTTTCAAATTCTCCCCAATCTAAAAAAGTATTACATAAAGATTCTTACCAGGCAGTTCAAGCCGCCCTTGAAAGTGCATTTGAAGTTCTCCCTCGACATGTACTCCTGGAAGAAATCAAAAATGGCCATACATTATCAAAAGCTGCTGCAATTGCATCAGGTGGTGGTCGACTTCCCCCGGAGGATCTTCCTTTAATTTTAAAACTGGCTGATGATGATGATATCCATATCCAAACAGCAGCTCTTACAGCACTTCAACATTTTGGAGATGAGGCTGCTCTTAAAAAACTGATTGATTATGTTAAAAAGAATAATAGTCCTCTTTCAGGAATTGCAACGGAAAGCCTGGCTCTTTCACGATATCGACAAGCACAGGACTTCCTGCTTGACCTTCTTAAAAATGAACCGCCGGAATCACAAAAACAGATTGTCAAAATATTGGCAAAACATCCGAGGCTTGCCTGGAATGAAGTTGTCTATCAATATGCAATTGATCCCAACGGCGAAATTATCCTTGAATCTTTAAAAGCTTTGGTACAAATAGGGCATCCCAAATTATTGTATGCCTTGAAAAATTCGTTGCAACATCCTAACCGGGAAATCAGTGAGCTTGCATTCCAGTTATTAGCCAGGAGATATGATACTGAAAGTGAAAATATTGCCTTGGACCATGCCTTGAAACTGATTAAATCGAAACCTCTTGATGATCAAGTGATTGCACTTCTTAATCGTACAAAAGACCAACGAGCAATTCCGATCCTGCTTAATAAACTGGATCAGAAAAGCACCAGCAGAAAGTATAAAATCATTTCAACGTTGGCAGATATAGGCGACCAAAATGTTGCAGAAGAGCTCTACAAAAGATACCCGAAAATGGGCCATCAAGAGAAAAAAAATATTCTGAACGCACTCTTGAAGTTGAATTCTGAAAAGTTTCATGAGATTGCGAAAAAAGAGATATCAAGCACCGATAACGGAATCATTCATGTTGTTGCCCAGGGGCTTCAGCGCGATGGCAGCCCGCAATCGATTCAGCTTTTAATTTCCGGATTTGAAAAAGCAAGTAATAAATCAGCGATGTCCATTTTTTCCCGGACCCTGGCAACCATAGCTACACCGGAAGTCCGGATTGCATTATACAAAAATGAGTACCAGGGAATTGGGCATAAAAAATCATTGGCTGTAGAAGCTTTACGTAGAATATACATGAAATCTCCCGGTTTCAAAATTTACCCTAAATGAATTGCTGCTGCACAAAACAAAGACTGGATTAAAGCCATTGATTATTTCTCTGAAGCAATTAATTCCGACCCTCTTTTTCTTAGAGCTTATATAGAAAGAGGCAGGGCATATTTGAATACCAAAAAGAACAGGGAAGCCCATTCCGATTTTGAGAAAGCAAAAGAATTGAACCCTTATAATTCGTTTGCCATCACAGGAATTGGAACTGCTTACGTATCAGAAGGAAAAATTGAACAGGCAATCAAAGCTGTTGAAGAATCACGATCCCGGTTTCCGAAAGAAGCACTTTTCACCTACAATTCCGCGTGTGTTTACAGTCTTGCTTGTGAGCACTTAAAAAAACAAGCCGATTTGAATCAGGTCTTAATTTCTCAATATGAGAAACAAGCCCTTAAGGATATTAAACTTTCCATCGAATATGGTTTCTATTCGCTTGAAGGGGTTGAGCCTGACTGGATTAAAAAAGATCCGGACCTGAACACGCTACGGGAGTTGGAAGAGTTCAAGGAAATCATTAATGACGAAGTTAAAAATCGTCCTTCAACAAAGCCTCGTCCTTCAACGAAGCCTGGCCCCTCAACAAAGCCTAAAGGTTAATCGCTGCAAGATGCTATCCTAAGACGAAAGAACAGACCTGATGGTCCATCTTAACCAAATATATACACGAAGTGGTGATCAGGGTGAAACATCTCTGGGCAATGGCGATAGGGTTCCCAAAACTGCAGCCCGAATTATTGCTTACGGTGGAACGGATGAATTAAATTCCATACTGGGAATTGCGATTCAGACTGATCTCCCGCAAGCTGTCAAATCAACTCTACAAAATATCCAGAATGATCTGTTTGACCTTGGTGCTGATCTTTGCGTGCCCGAAGCAAATAAGACGGGGGAAGATTTACCGGAGGAAGATTCACAGGGGAAAGATTCGCCGGGCGAACATCCTCCTCTTCGGGTTGTGGAAAATCAAAGCACTTCTCTCGAAAACGAAATTGATCAATTAAATAATCATCTTGATCCTCTTTCCAGTTTTGTTTTGCCAGGGGTAACAGACTCAGCTGCGAGTCTCCATCATGCCCGAACTGTCTGCAGACGTGTCGAGATTTCCGTTCTTCAGCTTGCTGAAACGGAAAAGATCAATCCTCAAATTGTTATCTATCTGAACCGCTTGTCAGATTATCTGTTTGTCGCAGCCCGGTATTGTAATAATCAGGGAAAATCAGACATTTTATGGGTTCCGGGGCAAAACCGCTCTTAAAAAACCGAGCAATTCTCGTCTC
>JAJRVU010000050.1 GCA_024277145.1 Planctomycetota bacterium | reverse complement strand
TTTTCATAAGGAGATCATTTAATGGTGTTCAGATTGAGAATACGCTGAGTGTAACCAATCAGGTCAGTAAAAATCTGAATTCATTTTTCGAAATTCAATGTAAGAACGGTCGGCGAATCGATATCAGCTTTCAACCATAACGTTTGTCCGTCCCATGCATAATGTTTTGAATTGACCACTTTATTGTTGAGTGAGGTATTTATTAAATTCCCCGGAGCATTGGATAACTCAAAAACTGGATTCACGCATCGAACGGTCGGTTTGATTGTGATTGAAACCGTTGGTTGATCAACACTTAATCGCAAAGCCCGGCGTTCCATTGAATAAGAACTCAGTTCAATTGACGCTCCTTTAACTTCAAGATTGGGTGGATTTGCATAACTATTAGCCCACTCGATAAGCCGATCATCATCCACATCTGTCATACCGATCAACCATGCCCATCGTTCCAGGACCATATTTCTCGACCGTCCCATAGAATCAATTGTCTTGGTTAATCCGCTATTTAAAGGTATGGGTCGTTTGCTGGCCCAGCTCATTAAACTATTGTGGCAAGGGGTGATGTGGATACGTTCATCAATTTTACTACCAGTGGCATTTCCTCGAGCGAGTGGCCAGTGACTTCCCCAATAAGCAGGTGTTACAAGTTCTCCAGCATCAAAAAATGGATCAAATAAAACGGTTGGAAATTTGTTCTCATTCGGAGTGAAATAGATTGCATTGGCGGTTTCATCTTTATGAAGACGGACCCGATAAACGGCCGGAGCGGTTCGAGATCCCATTTCTGTAGAGTTCAGCTTCGGTAACTGGGGGAAGTTTAATTTCAGTTTTTTTCCATCCAGGTACAATACATCGATAAGATTGCGTGGCAGAATATTCAATGGATATGTTTCCGGTGCCGTCAGAATAATAAATTCACTTAGTTCGTATTGAGATTTCGGGTCTCGTTTTAAACTGACAACCCTGGTGGCGAATCCATCCGGATAGAAATAATAATCTTCAATAGCAGAATCACCCCAAACATTATAAACAAGATCCGTTGATTGGTAAGTCCAGCGAACGTGGACTCGTGCAGGGGTTGATTCTATAATTTTCACTCGCCCGTATCGGAGTTCTTTATCCATGAGAGGTTCCACACAATCAACTGCATTTTCAGGACGTGGTGGCAATATTTCTGCCCATTCATAGCATAATCCGGTGTTATGTTTGCCTGCCCAGAATGGAATATAGCTTGCTCCTTTCCAGAATACGTACCGTCCACCTGTTGGGAGTGTGACAACGATATCCTGAAGTTCTGGCTTCCAGCCTTTATCGTAAGGTAAGGTGGAAAACGTCCCTGTTGTGGGGTTACGTATAGAGATAGGGGAATCGTATCGAAGCGATGTTTGGGTGGCACCGAATTTGGGCCAGGATGGTGATTGCCGGACCAGGATTGTCGGGATTGTTTTATGCCAGAGTCTATTACCTGTTTTTCCGAGCAACGCAATGTTCAATGTTGCCCTGTCTCTTCCTGCAGGGGCTTTTATATTTCTCATGGTGAGATTGATTCGTCTGTTTTGAATTAATTCAATTTTTCGTGTCATTGTTGATGTTGGCGTTTCATCAAACCAGACGACGACTTTGATGGTTTGAGTTTGCTTTGAGCGAGAATAGACTGCAACATTAATTTGCGCGGTCTGCCCCGGTCCAAGAAGAAGTTCATCAGAGGGTGGGAAAATAATTCCCAGATCAATCGGATTCGTAATAACGTTAGCTTTTGCTATTGCATCAGCCTCAAGAATATTCCGCTCAACTTTCTTTTTTGTGATTTCTTTTCTTGAGGATTTGTTTTCTAAAACTTGAAGCAAAACGACTTCTTCTACATTGTCATCGATTACGATTCGTTGCGAGCGATTTGCTTCTTTTGAAAAAGCAACCTTGTTTTGTTTAACTTCACGACCAGCAATTTGAGATGAGAGCCATAAACTATTCTGTAACGCAATATCAGGATGGATCTGTTTGATAAATACTTTGAGGGATGTTCCCACACGTTCCAGTTCAAAAGGGGGCTGCCAGGGGTGTCCCTTGTCGATATGAATCTCATAAGAATTTGTTTGAGATACATCAGCCTGCTTTTGCAGATTATTCGACTTTTCACTTGCAGTAAGGCATGGGCCGAAAAGAAAAAAAGTAAGGATGAATAAAATACTAATATGTGAGTGTAGATGGATACAAAGTTTGATCATACCTGCTTCTTATCGCTGAAATTATAAAATGAACTTTAAAACCTAAAGCGTGTAACTGACGAATAAGATGACTTTATTTTTGTTATGGTATCACTGTTCATTACCATTCGCTAGGCATTGTCTAACTGTATTTCAGGCATAAGTTTTTGAGATCGTCGTTTTTGACCAGGGTTTTAATTCGTCTACGGAAGCCGGCTGTTCCAAAGATCGGGGAATAACCATGGTGATGATCTGCAATGGTGAGGGCATATTGAATGTCTTCGAGTTCCAATGAGTCCCTTTGGTCGCTTTTTGCCAGCCATCGAGCCAGCCAGAGTGTTGCCGGGTAAAGGGCAGCAAGGCTATAAAAACCTTCTACAAAAGGTACGTCATAATAGGCAGGACCACAAAAATGCATTCCTTGAATTTTAACCCTGAACAAACGAGTGAAAAGCTCATTTACACCTTCCGGCAATGACCCGAAAGACGATTCAATCTGTTCAAATGGAATAGAATGGAAGCAGTCCTGTAAAGGGGGGATATTCCCTTTCCCTTTTGCAAATTTTAATGCGGAATTCAGCAGTGTCAATCGACTTTTCCAACCGCCACGTAAAGTTATGTCGGTATCTTTTCTTGCATACTGAGCAACAAGAAGCCGAAATTGAGTCATGTTGATCGAAGAGACTTCTTCCGTTTCTTCAGGTATGGATTGAATCTCGCTGATTGCTGCCTTGGTAATGATTTCAAGAAATTCTTTAAGTTGTTTTCCTGTTGTCTGCCCGAGTGCAGTCTGTTCTGTGAATTTAACAAAAAGAAGACATCTTAGCAGTTTGATGATAAAACTAGTTTCTTTTTCTCGTAGAATCTGGTCAAGAGATTCCGTGAATAAAAGAAAGTCATCCCATTTAATATTCTCTGATTGAGAAAGAGCAGGGGGCGGGGACTCTTTTCTGGATTCCGGGACAACAAGCTTTGCAATTTTCGTAATTTCTTTTTTTTGTTCGTTGAGTGGTTGTCCCAGATTTTTTACCACTGACGGGCAACTGAATCTCAGGCTTGTCACGATCTTTTTGTTTTTTGGATGGAACGCGTATGGGTAAATCCTGCAGGCAAGAGGTTTATTATGTTCCCCGAATTTAGCGTGAATTCGGCAGAGTCCTTCTTCATCAAGGAACAGGCAGGCACCATTTTCCTGGTGAGAAAGCCGATAAGTTTTTTTACCTAATAAGCCTGAGGTTTTTGTGAAAAGGGAAGCACCTTCCGGGATGCCATCTGATTGCGTCCAATTTTGTTTTATTATTCGTTCTCTTTCCTGATCAGTCACTTCTATTGCGTGATAACTGCAGCAGTCCGAGCAGTTGTGGCAATTCCATTTCTGGATCACTGGAAGTTCAAGAGAGAATTTGGACATTGTTCCTGCTTTTTAATTGATAAATGGTCTCTAGAAATCATCGTTTGATTCTTTTGAAATCCTATTTAAGCAGAAATCAAGTCTATATAAAAGGCAAGACCTTCAAGCAGACTCGACGCAAGTCTGTTTGAAGGCCAAAGGAGAATGCCAAGTCGAAAAAATCAGAGTTCATCCGGTTTTGGTTTGTCTTTGTCGGATGAACTTAATGAGACGGTTTTAAGAGCATGTTCTGTTTTTGTTTCTACTTTTGCTTTTGAATGTGCTTCCATGTCGACAGCGTTAGACTGGTGATGATTTTCATTATTGTTTAAATGAATCTTGTTTTTATCGTCAGTAGATGTCATCAATCCTGGAACGATAATTGATGCCATGATTCCCATGACAACAACGCTGATGAGAACATCAACAATTGTAATACCACGTGAGTGATGTTTTGTGGGGGTGCGCATTTTATTCCTGCCAAAAAAAAGAAGGGTTTGTTTTGTGTTTGAATAATCAGGATGAGATGTGTTTCATGTTGAAGGTAAAGAAAAATACAACATGGGTGAACATTGTCAAATAAAAGCAGGTATTTAGAACTTGGTATTCCGGTTTTGGGTTGAAAATACGTCTGTTTAACGAATCCTGGTAATCTATTCCGCGCGAAGATCATTGGGAATAACGGTTGTTCGGATTGCGAGAATTGCTGTTGTTATTGACATGATTAGCTTTGAGGGAAAAGCCTTCTTTTATAAGCCAATGTATCGAGAATAGATTGTTCGGGCGACGCTGATTTCATCAGTCCCTTTAATGATTGCTCGGCCATCTTTAAAAAGAGTGATTTCGTAGTCTGTTTCATACGGAATGAGTTTGAGAAGGAATCGATTGGAATGAACCTTACCTGTAGACTGTAGTTTGGATTCCATTTCTTTCAAGTCGAGTTGCATTTTTTCAGGAGGAGAGATTTGAACTGCATTTCGTCCACATAGAATAACGGATTGAGAACCTTGCTCACCTGTCAGCCATAATCGTTCCCCTTTTTGACAGGCGGGGCAGTTAGAAGATTCTTTTAATTGACCAAGGTTCATTTTTCGGAGTGAGAAATCCCAAACATCAACGATTGTCAGGTCAGGAGAAATCATATCCTGTTTTCCTGTTAAAAGTTTAATTGCCTGTATAGATTCCAGCGAAGCAATGACATTTACTGCAGGACCAAGAACGCCAGCGGTATCACAAGTTTCGGTTGTTCCCGGTGGAGGAACCGATTCGATCAGACATCTTAAACAGGCTGTCTTGTGAGGGATGATGGTCATCAACTGACCCTGACTGGCGATAACTCCGGTGTATATCCAGGGGATTCCCGTTTCAAGAGAGACATCATTGATGAGAAATCGTATTTCAAAATTGTCTGTTCCATCAAGAATCAGGTCAACATCTTCTGCAAATTTCAGGATGTTGGTATGATCGATATCTGCAATATGCGGTTCAATGGTGATGGAACTGTTAATTAACCTCAGTTTGTTCGCAGCAGCGATTGCTTTGGGAAGTTCGTCTTCGATATCTTTTTCATCATAAAGTACCTGTCGCTGAAGATTACTTATTTCCACAAAATCCCGGTCGACAATTCTGATAAATCCGACACCTGCTCTGGTTAACGTTTCCGCAAGAACCGACCCTAACGCCCCACATCCACAAAGAAGGACTCTGCTGTTTGCGAGTTTTTCCTGGCCTTCTTTCCCGATTTCGTGAAAGAGGATCTGTTTGCTGTAACGTTCGTCATTTTGAGACATGAATTGACTAGCCATTATTTATAGAAATTATTGTTCGCATTAATTGTGCGAATTTCGATGATTTATTCGTTTTTCCAATTATACCCGTATCAATGAGAGCAATCAAACTGGTTCTGATTAAATGGTTGTTGTAACGAATCAGGTTGAAATGAATTTCCAAGTTACGCCGGACTATCCTGAGGTTCTTGAATTATTGGTATACGATTCAACTGATATAATAAAACTGTTCCCAGAAAGAAAACCATTGGCGCTTCCATTGTAGTCAACCGTCACAGAAATCATCGGATAGAACAGGTGGGAATACGCAATTCATAGTGCTCTTTCGAGCTTTAAATGTCCTATTTAAATTTGCAAATAGCACGCTCATTGGCGAGCAATTTAATCTGAGCTAAGTGACATTTATCTGTAGTTGCCCCATAGGAAAATCAACAGAATTTATGGGAAGAGGCACTCCATCGCTTGACGGCGGAATTGAACCTGAGAAAATGCAGATTCAAATAAGCTGATGATAGGAGTATTCTTATTGAGCTTTAACACCTGTGATAACGATAGCCTGCGAATTATCGATAGATAAAAACTGCTGACACGAAAAGAAATCAATGACTGAAGAACCTGTAAAATCTGATAATCAAAACCTGATTCCTGAATCTGAAAGAGAAATGGCAAAACTGGATGCTCTGGAAGCGGGTCAAGGTCCGACGAATCCGGAAGATCTTCCCCCCGTGGAACCTCCTTCTGCTGGATTTATCATTCAGCTTTTTCTTATACCAGCAATTATTGTTGTTTTCATTGTCGGGATATGGGCGTTATTCGGGAAAATTGCTTCGGGGGAGCAGGATTGGAAAACGCTGGTTGTGGAACTGGGGCATGATAACGAGCAGCGGAGTTGGCGAGCTGCAACAAGTTTGGCTCACTTGCTGGATGCAGATGAAAGAAGAGGCGCGTTAGGGCAGGATCTGGCGAACAATCCTGAAATTGCAAGAGAATTAGTGAACATCTTGAATGAGCAGCTTAAGAAAAAGAATCATAAACCGAAAGAAATCGAGCGGGTTTCCTATGTGCTTCGCGCAACGGGAAGGCTGAATGACCTAGGTGTTATATTACCTGTTATTAAAAAGGCAATGAAACCTGAACAGGATCGGGAAATCAGAAAAGAGGCGATTACTTCGGTTGCAAGGATTTCTGGACGCAATAATTATTCGAATGAAATACTAAAGGATGAAGAACTGATTTCTTTGTTAATCGAAACAACAAAGGATGAAGATCCATTATTAAAACAGTTATCAAGTTTTACTTTAGGTTTATTGCCTTCGGAGAGAACATCAAATCAACTGCAAATCATGTTGAATGATTCTGATGAATATACTCGCATTAATGCTGCTATTGGATTGGCACGCCAGCATTCCAGAAAAGCTTATCCGGTTTTATTGGAAGTAATTAAAGGTCATAAAAAATATTCTGATTTCATAATCATCAAAAATGCGGATACAACTGATAAACAAGAAAAAAATACAGAATATCACACTCATTTGATCTCTTTGAAAAACTGTATTAAATCTGTCGAAGAGATTTCAGGTTTACTGACAAAAGAGGAGAAGAGTGAATTACAGGCTCTTCTGAAATTAATTTCTGAAAAACATAGTCAATCGCAGATTCAGGAAGCTGCCCAAAGTGCTTTAAAAAAACTGAGATCCTGAATTTTTTCGCTGAATTATTTCTAATTGGGATGAGAATCTAGATTAAATCTGATCTGGATTGAGTTCACTGCTGTTTTCTTGAATCGTCTTAATGTTCAATCCATGTGTGCAAATTGGCTCTTTGTGTTTCTATCTAGCTGAATGTTACCTTCTGTAATCCTTCCAATTGGTAACTTGTAGTGGTTATAGCAGTTATGATGAATTTTACATCACGTGTTTAATGGATGTTGATTTGTTGCAACATAAGCTTGGTAATATATGTCGATTGTAGGGTGGCTCTTTTACCGTTTGGGAAAGTTCTTTGTAATCGTCAATTTTTTCTCAAGTATCGTAATCGTGTCAGGTTATGATTGAGGGTATAGGGAGATGTTTATAAAGGGATAGTATGTTTTGAATAAAACTATTCTATTTCCTTTGCAACTTGTATCGGGTATGAGCATAATACATACAGGTAGCTGTACAGCGTAGGAATTTCGGATCGACAACATAAGTTACTACACCATTTTGGAGGACCAGGTCAGATGAAGTATCTCATTGCTGGATTAGTTGCGTGTGCAACGTTCGCGACAGCAAGTTTAGCAGAAGCAAGTAGCTATTGTGGCGCATCCTGTTATAACAGTTGCCCGCCAGCCGCTTGCCAACCGACAGCCTGCTACACATCTTGTAAAATTGAAAGACAAACTTGCTACAAAACTGTTTATGATACTGTATGCGAACCGCAGCAGTATACATCTTACAAAACTGTTTATGAAACAGTTTGTGAAACCAAACCTGTGACATGCTACAAGAATGTTACAGAAACTTGCTATCGAGATGAAAGCTACACAGTTTGCCGTCCTGTTTATGAAACAAGTTGCAGGGAAGAACGTTACACCGTACAGAAGCCTGTCTGGGAAACTTCTTACCGCGAATGCAATTATCAGACATGCAAGCCAGTTTGGTCAACCATTGAACGGGAATGCAGACAAACCGTTTGCAAACCAGTCTGGACAACTTCTTACCGGGAATGCAGAAGAACTGTTTACCGTCAAGTCACCAGAACGGTCAATCAGGAACGTTGTTATACAGTTATGCGTCCTGTGACGACTTATCGAACTGTCAGGCGTGATTGTGGTCAATGGGTTAAACAAAAAGTTTATCATCCTGGTCCATTGTTACCACGGATTGTTAATGACTGCGGTCGCCCAAGAGTTTGCATGGTTCGTTGCCCTGGCTTTTATACATGTAAACGAACATGGTGCCCTAAAATCGTTTGCCAGAAAATTCCTTGTACTCGATATGTGCCACAAGTTGTCAAGAAAATCTGTCCTGTACAGGTTTGTCATACCGTTCCTGAATGTATTGTGACTAAAGTGCCTGTTCGCACCTGTAAAATGGTTACAAATGTGATTGTACGAAAAATTCCAGTTCGCGTGTGTAACTACGTAACAGAAACTCACACTCGTAAAATTCCTATTCGTACTTGCAGAATGGTTTGTGAACAACGAGTTCGTAAAATTCCTGTTCAGACATGTAAAATCGTTCGAGAAACAAAAACTCGAAAAGTTCCTTACTGTGTCACCAGAAAGGTTGCTTATACTGTGAATCAGGTTTACAAGCGATGTGTTGCTAAACAGGTTCCAGTCACTTGCACTCGAATGGTTCAGAAGTGTGTACCCCGTCAGGTTGCTTATCAGGTTTGCAAAATGGTTCCAGTAACTGTTTGCGATTCACCTTGCAGTTCCTGTGGAACACCATCTTCTTCTCCTGCAGCTGCTCCAGAAACTTATAATCGTGGAACAGAAAAACCAGAGCTTGCTCCTGAACCGGAAAAAACACCAGTTCCTGAATTGGCTCCTGCAAAAGGCGATAAAGCTGCTTAATTCAGTTTAACAGGCTTTAAGTATTTTAGTATTAATAAATAGAGGCAGTCTGGGATCCCGTATCCTGGTTGCCTCTTTTTTTGTTTTTACCTGTGAAACTACGTCTCCTTCATATTCTCCATGGAATCTCATTACTTCGAGATTGAAAACCATCTTCAAACTGGATAGCGTATTTGCATCCGCTATTATCTCGTATCCTCAGGGTTTATCTTGTTCATCAGGAAAAATATTCATGCGTCAAAGTAAAACACTTGCCAAGTTCCGTAATGGAGAAGCTGCAAGATTTTGTTGTCTCGGGCATTTTGTCCCTTCTTTTATCTGTCAGGCTGCCCATTACAAGTTTGATTGTATCTGGCTTGATCTGGAACATCGACTCATCTCTGAGCGAGAAGTTCAGTCTTTACTGGCTTATTTTCATCTCTATGATATTGATTGCATGTTGCGTCCACCGACATTGGAATTCACCCGTCTTTACCGATATCTTGAAGATGGAGCAACAGGCTTGATGATTCCACATGTATCCACTGCAGAAAAAGCCAAAGAACTAGTTCAAGCAGTCAAATTTCCACCCTTAGGAAACCGTGGGCTGGATGGCGCAGGGATGGATTGTGATTTTATTATTAACGGAGGACCAGATTACCCGGAACAAGCAAATCGAGAAACGTTTCTTGTCGTTCAGATTGAAACTCCTGAAGCGGTTGCCAATGCAGATGCGATTGCTGCTGTTGAAGGCGTTGATGGACTATTTGTTGGCCCGGGAGATTTAGGTTTAAGAATTAAACATCTTGAAAATGATAATTTAACGATAGAAAAAGCAGATCAAATTGTAGCGAAGGCTGCCAAGAAGCACGGCAAAGCATGGGGAAGACCCTGTTTCAGCCTGGAGCATATGAAAGAAGTTCATGAAATGGGAGCGACCATTCTTAATCATGGTGGTGAATTCATGGCGATCAAAAATATGCTTGAAGAATGTTCCGGCAATTTCGACAAAGTTCTTTGAGATGTTTTCTCTTCGCATACCATAAACAAATAAACAAACAAAAAGACATAAGAAACGGTTGATGAATTCAATGTTTGACAACAATTGAACGATGAAGGTAATCCTTCTTGTGCCTTCGGCACCCAACCAAACAAGTTGGTCGGGCCACCCTTGTTTTCTTTCTTAGTGTTAAAAAATAAAGAGGAATTCTTTGAGTCGGTTGCAAATGTTTATCACAGTTTCCGCGTCTCTGCGTGAGAAGAAATATAAAAATGTGTTTGTCTCACACTTCTAACCGGTTTCGGGCAGGAAGCTGGGCATGTTCACGCCATTAAACGATTGAAACTTTCCACGGACCTGGCAGAAATGTAATTCACAATTGCGTGCACCCCATGAATAAGCTTTTCTGACAAGCCAATCTTTTTCGACTGGAATAATAAACAGAGGCATTCGGCCTTTGAACAGGTTGATTTCATGATGAAGAAGAGAAGCAGCATCCTGTTCGGTTTTCGTCACACATGGTCCCAGAATATTACAGGCGGGATGATCGGAGGAAACCATGTAACCATCCAGTTTGTTTTCAGGATTTTCAATGACGTGGACATTCCACATTTTTAATCTGTTTTCAATCAAATATCGATAATCAGAAATCCTGCTGATGCCACTCACTTCCATTTCCAATTCCGCCATGAGTTCAACATCCTGAAGTGTTGCTTTGCGAATCATCTCCGTTTTGGTCAATTCACTGTCATTCGGAATTCCATTTTCCGGAACTTTCAGAAGCATATCCTGATAAGCATAGCGAGGCTGGCAACCTGCTTTGCTGTAGAGAGAAAATGAATCAATGCTGATTGCGCTTTGTGTCAGTCTCAGGGATTCAAAACCTTCGTTATCAGTGAAATCGATAATATGTTTCAGGAGCTGTCCTCCTACTCCACAACCAAAATAATTGGGATGAACAGCCATGATTCCCAGGCTGACATGGTGTTCTCTCGGATGATAAAAGCAGGCACCCATGAGGCGGTCATTCGCGGGATTAAAAGCTGCTATGCTGCAACCGGGCGAAATTTCATTGTATACTTCGTAATAGATTTCTGTGACTTGCGGTCCACCTTGAAAAATTTGAGACATTCCATGACTTGGATACCAGGAATTGAAGGATGAATAAATCAATTCCGCTAACTCATAACGGTCTTTATCTTCAAGGGGTCGCAAATTCATTTCCATTTTTAGTCTGCCTTCATTAAGCGTATTACGCTTTTCTGTGGCCGTGAAGGACGCGTTTTAATCTGAAAAGTCGTACTCCCACGAGCCAGAGGACTACATTAAAAAATAACCGCTCTAATAAAACTGCTCTGGATTCTGTGGGACATTCTAGCAGATATACATCTGAGGATGTACTCACAGTCACATATCCTGTAAAATTCCGTCTATCTGTACTTTATCGTAATCAGGAGATTTGAATTCATGCAGGAACTGCCACAAGTATTTCGCGTTCGACAATTGTTTGAAGGATCAGCAATTGAAGATGTGGGACAGAAAGTCAAAGAGGAATTACTTTCTCTTAATTTGAATTCAAAAATTCAACCTGGGCAAACTGTGGCGATCACAGCAGGAAGCCGGGGAATTTCTAATATTGCTCTTATTGTCAAATCAATATGTGAACATGTTCGTTCATTAGAGGCGATTCCAATCATTATTCCAGCGATGGGAAGCCATGGAGGCGCAACTGCAGACGGGCAAAGAAACATTGTTGAAAAATATGGAATCACTGAAGACTATACCGGCGCAGAAATTCGATCTTCGCTGAAAACGGTTACCGTTGATAAAACAAAGCAGGGGATTCCGGTCTTCTTTGACAAAAATGCATTTGAAGCAGACCATGTGATTATATGTAATCGTGTGAAAGCCCATACCACATTTGTCGGCGAAATTGAATCGGGCTTGCACAAGATGATGTTAATCGGGCTTGGGAAAAATGAAGGTGCCCAGTATTATCACAAAGCAATTCAGGTTTTCAGCTTCGGAGAGATTATTGATGATGTCGCTGATATTGTTCTTGAAAAATGCAATATCGTTGCGGGACTTGCCATTGTTGAAAACGGTTATGATGAAACATCCATTATTGAGGGCGTTCAACCTTCTGATTTTCGGAATCGGGAAAAAGAACTGCTCATTCAATCCAAGTCGTTCATGCCTCGTCTGCCGTTTGATAAAACGGGATTACTGATTATTGATGAACTTGGAAAAGATATCAGCGGATCAGGAATTGACACTAATATTATTGGGAGAAAATTTTATTCTCATCAAGCTTCTGAAAAAGATGATGTCTCCTGTCACCGAATTTTTGTTCGAGGATTGACCAAAGAAACAAATGGAAATGCATGCGGAATTGGCCTGGCGGAATTTACCAACCAAAGAACGGTAGACGAAATCGATTTTCATACAACCAATATCAATGTTGTCACGGCTGGGCATCCTGCTGCGGGCATGATTCCTTTGGTTTTTCAGACAGACCGGGAAGCGATTGATGCAGCGATGAAAAGTATGCCATTAGGGGCAGCAAATAATGTGGAGCTCATGCAAATATCAAATACTTTGCACCTGAGTGAACTTTATTTGAGTCAAACATATCTTCCCTGGATGGAAGGTCGGGCTGATCTGGAAATCCTTTCTGAACCAGATGAAATGGAATTTGATACTGAGGGAAATCTTCTGCCTGTGAAGCGATAAAGAGTGCTTCAACGGTTATGACCAGTCAACTTTGAGCTTTGTCCACCGGATCACAAAATTTCCTTCTTCTTTGCACCAGAATGTTGCAAAAATATTTCCATCTTGTAATGGAATTGCAGTTGGGTATCCAAAAGCAAAATCGTCAAATTCATCAATGCCGAAGGTGACATCTTTGCTTCGTTGATTAAAGCTGTTGGTATCGTACATCATTTCTTCATGAACAATTTTCCATGGGCCATCTTCTGAGAAATTAACCAATGACATGACAATGCCTTGATTTCCGTATCTTCGATTATAAAGAAGCAACAACCGATCGTTGCCGAGCGGGATTGCAGACATGGTTTGCGCTTTGATTCCTGTTGATTTTGCGGGAGACCATGTTGAGCCATCATCAGTAGAAAGGCTGAAATGATTTTCCTGATCGACGTAATCTCCAAAGGAAGCGGTCCATGCGATGGCGAGCAGTTTACCCGGTTCGATTTCAGTGATTTTTTGTTCAAAAAAAGCTGATTTGCATTTGGGATCCTGAAAAACGACTGCAGGTTCCTGCCAGTTTTTTCCTTCATCATCACTGAGTGCAACGAGTACTTTTTCGCCCAAATGTTCTTTATCAGGCAGGGTTGCAGCAGGGGCAAGAAATCTTCCGGATGAAGTCACCACCATTTTACAGGAGACTTCAAGCGGGCAATCGACACCCATCGGGATTCGATTCGGTGGGCTCCATGTTTTTCCGTTATCTGTTGAAGTGCAGAATAATGGTTTGGAATTTCGATTCCCAAATTGAACTTCCAGGTCGGTCGAAATATCAGAACCGTAGGCAATGATTATTTTACCCTCATTTGCTGATGAGAGTTTGAGGAAGTTACCAATTTTATTTTCTTCATCGTGAGGTAAAATGGTTCCTTCTACAGCCCATGATTTTCCTCCATTGGTGGATCTCGCAAAGTCTGTTCCGCCACCCACTTCCGGGCCATTGCCAACACTGTAAGAACAGAGTAATTCCCCGTTAGGTAATTGGATCGCTCCGGGAAAAGCACAGTCGCGGTCGTCAATAATTCCGGTATCAATAATCTGGACTGAAGGCATGGTGCGTTCTCTCAATTATATTTATTAATCTATAACAGGTTGTGCCAGGAAACGAATTAATATTCGTTATCGCTTGTTCCTTCACTTTCAATACCAGCAAATTCTGATTTGAAAGATTGCCTGACGACGAGGTCGTCCACTTCTTTTTTGAGTTTTGTAATTGCATCATCCAGAGGCATTGAACCGAGGTCACCTTCGATACGGTCACGCAAAGCAACGGAATTGGTTTCTGCTTCTTTAGGACCAGCAACAACCATGTAAGGAATAAGTTCAAGCTGTGCATCGCGAATTTTTGCCTGAACCTTTCCACTTCGATGATCTGAAGAGACGCGGAAGCCTGCTTTTCTTAGATCACTTTCAACCTGTCGAGCGTAATCTTCCGTTTTTTCACTTAACGGTAAAACGCGGATCTGTTCAGGAGCCAGCCAAAGCGGGAAAGCCCCTGCAAAATGTTCAATCAACATTCCGACAAATCGTTCCATTGAACCGAATGGTGCACGGTGAATCATGACAGGACGATGCGGTTTATTATCCCTGCCTATGTATTCCAGTTCAAAACGTTCCGGGAGATTGTAATCAAGTTGGACGGTACCAAGCTGCCATTCTCGCCCGAGACAATCCCTGACCATGAAATCTGCTTTGGGGCCATAAAATGCAGCTTCCCCTTCTTCTGCAGAGAAGTTGAGGCCTGATTCTTCCAGAACTTTTCTTAGAGCTGCTTCTGCATTGACCCAATTTTCATCAGTTCCAACATATTTATCACTGCCCGGTTCTCGCAATGAAAGCTGAACGCGATAGTCGTCGAGACCAACACTTTTCAGAACATACTTAACCAGATCCAAAGTTTCTTTGAACTCATTTTCAACTTGTTCGGGGGTGCAGAACAGGTGGGCATCGTCCTGGGTTAATCCCCGAACCCGAAGCATTCCGTTGAGTTCCCCTGATTGTTCATGACGATATACAGTTCCGAATTCTGCCAGCCGAACTGGTAAATCACGATAACTTCTTGGTTGCGCTTTATACATTTGCGCGTGATGAGGGCAATTCATCGGTTTGAGCAGATAACGTTCCTGTTGTTTTTCCCAATTTCGTAAAATGGAAATTTTATCTTCAACAGGAGACTCTGTTTTATATTCTTTAATGTTACAGCCGAGAACTCCTGCAGCTTGAATCAGGATATTTTCTTCCTCTGCGGTGAGGCTGTCTTCTTCGGAAAGTTTACGAATCCAGCTATCAACTAGTTGGCCTGCATCATGGCCAAAAATGGGAGCAAATTGCGAATCTCGGTAATATGGAAAGTGTCCGCTCGTTTCATAAAGTTCAACACGTCCGATATGTGGTGAATAAACAGGTTGGTAAGAGCGGGCCAATAGTTCTTTTTTAATGAATTCTTCGAGGATGACACGAATAGTCGCTCCCTTGGGAAGCCAAAGGCATAAACCCTGACCCACTTCAGGACTGATATGGAAGAGCCCCAGTTTTTTTCCAAGAACACGATGATCTCTTCGCTTGGCTTCTTCAATTTGATCCAGATATTTATTCTGGTCTTTCTTTTTAAAAAACGCTGTCCCGTAAACTCTTTGCAAAGTTTTATTGTCAGCATTTCCTTTCCAGTAGGAACCAGCCACCGAAAGAAGTTTAAAGGCTTTGATTTTTCCAGCATTGGGAATGTGCGGACCCCTGCAAAGGTCAACAAATTCTCCTTGTCGATAAAAGCTGACAGTGTCATGATCACTTAAACCGGTTTGGATGTGTTCAACTTTAAGTTCCTGTTTCAGGTCATCACATAGTTCAACCGCTTTTGGTTTTTCCAGGCTGAATCTTTCAAACGGTTCTGCTTCCTTGATGATCTTTTTCATTTCCGCTTCAATTTTCGGGAAATCTTCTTCGCTAATTGTTTCTTCCAGATCAAAATCGTAATAA